>NZ_JBFOCK010000067.1:0-91402 GCF_040907765.1 Aeromonas sp. s9 | reverse complement strand
TAAATGCGCTGCGTGTGGTTATGAGGCGAACGCCGATGTGAACGGCGCTCGCAATATTTTAGCGGCGGGACACGCCGTTTTAGCCTGTGGAGGCGTGGTGCAATCAGGCCGCCCGATGAAGCAGGAACCCGGTACTGCGCGAGCAGCTATCACCCAGTAATGGGAATCCCCCTCCTGTGACGCGAAGCGCTAAGGTGGGGGAGGATGTCAATCTCAACAACGTGCCCACCTGGCAGTGCCGCGAGCCGGCTGCCCTCTCCCACGTGCTGGCCAATCTGGAGGAGCTGGTGGTCAAGGAGGTCCATGGCGCCGGCGGCTACGGCATGCTTATCGGCCCCTGCGCCAGTCGCGAGGAGCTGGCCCGTTTTCGCGAGCTGCTCAAGGCGCGGCCGGACAACTACATCGCCCAGCCGA
Organism: Aeromonas sp. s9; assembly: GCF_040907765.1. NCBI lineage: Bacteria > Pseudomonadati > Pseudomonadota > Gammaproteobacteria > Aeromonadales > Aeromonadaceae > Aeromonas > Aeromonas sp. s9. Next base: position 90,988 of record NZ_JBFOCK010000067.1, on the reverse strand, counting down.
CCCTCTCCCTCTCCACCTGCCCGACCTTCGTCGACGCCGGTATCGCCCCCCGCCACATCGATCTGCGCCCCTTCGTTCTCACGGGGCAGGAGCTGCGCCTGGTACCGGGCGGCCTGACCCGGGTCGCCCTCACCGAAGGCTCTCTGGTGGTCAACTCCTCCCAGGGCGGTGGCACCAAGGACACCTGGGTCATGGAGGGCAGCCCATGCTGAGCCGCACCGCAAGCGAACTTTACTGGATGTCCCGCCACCTGGAGCGGGCGGAGAACACGGCACGCATGCTGGACGTCACCCAGACCATGTCGCTGATGCCCTCCATCGACGCCGATCACAGCGAGCTGGTGGCGCCCCTCACCATCAGCGGCACTCACGAGCCCTTCCTGGCCCGCTACGGCCAGGTGAACATGGAGAACCTGCTGCAATTTTTCTGCTTCGACGAGGAGAACCCGAGCAGCATCTTCAGCTGTCTGCGCATGGCCAGGGATAACGCCCACGCCGTGCGGGGCAAGATCCCCGGTGAGGTGTGGGAGAGCATCAACGCCGCCTGGATAGAGATCCGCCGGCGCCGCCAGGCGGGGCTGTCCAGCGGCCAGGCCCAGGAGTTCTTCGACTGGATCAAGGAGCGCTCCCACCAGTTTCGCGGCGCCACCTATGGCACCATCATGCGCGGTGACGTGCTCTGGTTCCTGCGCCTTGGTACCTTCATCGAGCGGGCCGACAACACGGCACGCATCCTGACCGTGAAGTATCAGGTGATCCGGGAGGACGAGGACAGCGTACGCGAGTTCTACCGCTGGAACGCCCTGTTGCGGTCAGTGGGCGCTTACGAGGCCCACCAGACCCTCTACAAGACGCTCTCCCATGCCTCCATCGCCGAGCTGCTGATCCTGCGCAATGAAGTGCCGCGCTCCCTGCGGGCCTGCCTCGACGAGATGGAGCTGATCCTGGCCCAGATCGAGGGCAACGCCGGTCAGACGCCCCGGCGCCTGACCACCATACTCAACGCCCATCTGACCTATGGCGCCATCGACGATGTCTTTGCCCTCGGCATGCAGGCGTACCTGAGTGATTTCCTCAGCGACATCGGCGCCATCGGCCAGAGCATCCACGCCGCCTACCTGGAGGTATTATGAGACTCATCATCGATCACCAGACCCGCTACCACTATGCCGACGTGGTGCGCCGCAGTACCCAGTACCTGCGCCTGACCCCCCACAGCACGGCCCGCCAGCAGATCCTCTCCTGGGAGCTGGAGCTGCCGGGGGAGGCCACCTGCACCACGGACGGTTACGGCAACATACTGCACGTGCTGAGCCTGGAGTCCCCCCACGAGGGGATCCTGATCCGCGCCCACGGGGAGGTGGAGATCTGCGACGACGCCCCGGAAGATGAGGAGTCCTCCCTCATCTCTCCCTTGAGCTACCTGAGGCCCACCCCCCTCACCCGCCCGACCCCGGCCCTGCAGGATCTCGCGAAGGCCTGCCTGCCAGAGGCTCCGACCCTGGCCGACTTGCAGAGCCTGATGGCACGCATCATGGTGCTGATGCCCTATCAGCCCGGCAGCACGGATGCCACCTTCAGCGCCGACGAGGCACTTGCTTCGGGCAGCGGCGTCTCTCAGGACCACACCCATGTCTTCCTGACCTGCTGCCGCCACGCCGGCCTGCCGGCCCGGTACGTGAGCGGTTACCTCTACAGCCAGGACAACAGCCACGTGGCGATGCACGCCTGGGCCGAGGTGTGGATCGAGGAGCGCTGGCACACGTTCGACGTCACCAACCTCACCAGCTCCACCAGCGAGCACCTCAAGCTCGCAGTCGGCATGGATTATCTGGATGCCTGTCCGGTGCGCGGCGTGCGCTATGGCGGCGGGTGCGAACAGTTGCAGAGCCAGGCGCAGGTGACCCGCCTGGATGGACAGCAGCAATGAAGACCGGGAGAGTCCTGGCGGGAGCGCGGTCATGACCTATTGCGTCGCCATGTGCCTGCAAGACGGCATGGTGTTTGCGTCCGACTCGCGCACCAATGCGGGGGTGGATCACATCGCCACCTTCCGCAAATTGCACCTCTTCACCCGGGAGGACAGGGTGATCGTGCTGCAAAGCGCGGGCAATCTGGCCACCACCCAGAGCGTCATCAGCCTGCTGACGGAGGGGCAGGAGCTCCTTGCCCTCCCCAGCCTCTACGAGGCTGCCGCCCTCATCGGCCAGACCATACGCACCGTCATCAGCCGGGATGGGGGTCAGCAGCAGGGCCATATCAACTTCGGCTGCAACATCCTGCTGGGGGGACAGATCCGGGGGGAGCGCCACCGCCTGTTCCACATCTATCCGGAGGGCAACTTCATCGAGGCGAGCGCCGACACCCCCTACTTCCAGATTGGTGAGAGCAAGTACGGCAAACCCATCATCGATCGCATCATCCACCATGAGACGCCGCTTCAGACCGCCTTGCAATGCGCCCTCATCTCCATCGACTCGACCCTGCGCAGCAATCTGTCGGTGGGCTTGCCCCTGGATGCCCTGGTCTATCACGAGGGCAGCTTCTCGGCGACGAACCAGCACCGCATCACCGAACAGAACCCCCATTTCGTGGCGCTGCGAAAGGCCTGGGGCGAGGGGTTGCAACAGTTGTTCCAGGGCCTTCCCACCTTCCCCCTCTAGGCCGGGCGGGAGGCGCCAAGGCGCTTTCCCGCTCCTTTCTTTCCGGATATTCTGGCTGCCTTCCTTTTCGATGGAGTTTCCCATGCGCCGCTTCAACGTCATGCTCAACGGCAGCCGGTTGATGATGTTCCCCTTCTATGTCTGCATCCTTATCTGTGTCGCCCTCCTGATGGTGAAGTTCGCCATGCAGCTCTATGTGCTGTGCCGCGACATCATCGACATCCACTATCTGGATCTCATCACGGGGGTACTCACCCTGGTGGACTTCGTGCTGGTGGCCCAGATGCTGATCCTGGTGGCCATCTGCGGCTACGTGCAGTTCATCAAGACCCCGGAGCAGCGAGCGGCCCTCGGCGACAACTGGCTCAGCAAGATCAACTTCGCGTCCCTCAAGCTCATCGTCATCAACTCTCTGGTGACCATCGCCGGCATCGAGGTGCTCAAAGCCTTCCTCGACGACGGCACCGGCAACGAGATCGAGATGAAGTGGTCGGTCATCGTCTTCCTCGCCTTCTCCACCGCGGCACTTATCTATGCGGTGACCGAGCGGCTGGCGGAGCACAAATAGGGCCCGGCGCCATTCAGGGTCTATTCATCAAGAGCCGAATTGATAACTCTTTTCATTACCCTTACTGCATTGTAAACTTGCTCGCCCCGGGCTGAACCGCCCGGGAGCTGGAGCACCCATGACGAGTCTTTCCCTCTCACCACGACACTGCTGGCAGTGGCTGGCCTATCACCATCAGGCGGCCGAGGGTGCCCTTTATCTGATGTTTTTCTCCGGTCTGCTGCTGTGGGAACCCCTGACACCGACCTGGTCCCTGGCGCGCTGGAACCTGTTTTTGCACGTCGCCCTCTCGCTCACCCTGTTCCCCTTGCTGTTTGGCGCCTTCTGGCTCTCCCATCGCAGCCTGCTGCGCAAGAGCCGCAAGCCTTTTCTGCGCACCACGGGGCGCATCATCGAAGCCTTGCTGCTGGTCTGTCTGGCAAGCGGAGTGGTGCTGGTGCTGCACGGCACCCCGGGGGACAGCCTCGGCAACCTTGCCAGCTGGGCCCACTGGCTGAGCGCCCTCGCGTTGACGCCCCTGGTGCTGCGCCACGCTTGGCGCTGGACCATCTTGAAATGGCGCACCTGATCTTATGTTGAAGCTGTTGTTATCCCTGATGTTGGCCACCCTGTTGCTGGGGACCGCCTCGGCCCGGGAGATGGGCGCCGCCATGATTGCCTATGACGAGGGGAGCGCCCCGCGCCTCGTCACCGCCAACCAGAGTGCCGGCTCGATCACCCTGCTTGAGCGCGATAGCGGCAAGCGACTCAAGGAGGCACAACTAGGTGGCGATCTGCGCCAGCTGGCCCGCGCCGATGACGGCACCCTGCTGGTCACCGATTACAGCGGCGATCGCCTGCTGCTCTTGGATGATGAGCTCGAGCTGGAAAAGGCGATCTCCACCGGCCATAGGCCCTATGGCGTCATCTTCGATCCCAAGCGGCGCTGGTTCTGGGTCACGCTGTTCGAGGGAGGGCGCCTTCAGGCTTATGACAGGGCGGGCAACCTCCAGCTGGATGCAAAAACCGCCGAGACTCCCCGCGGGCTGGCATTGACCAACGACGATCGCCTGCTGCTCACCCACGCCATGACAGGCCAGCTCGCCATCTATGATCTCGCCAAACTTGAGAAGGGCGCTACCCTCCCCAAGCCCAAGCTCATCACCCTGGCGGAAACCCACAGCGATACCCCGAGCGACTCCCAGGGCTTGCCGCGCCTGCTGGACGGTATCGCCCTCTCCCCCGATGGCAGCGAAGCCTGGCTGCCCCACGTGCTCTGGAGTTTCGATCACCCCTTCCAGTTTCAGAGCACCGTCTTCCCGGCCGTCTCCATCATCGATCTCGATGAAGAGAAGGAGCGGGTCGATGAAAGAAAACAGCTCTTCTTGCAGATCAACCTGCCCAGCGTCGGCAACCGCAGCCAGATCGTCTCCAACCCGTTCGCGGCGCGCTTCGCCGCCGATGGCAAGCGGGTCTACCTGACCCTGGCGGGTTCAGAAGACTTGCTGGTGTTCGACCTGTCGCGCAGCGGCAAGCAGAACAGCAACCGCCACCGCCGCAAGAAGTTTCAGGGGGGCGCCAAGGCGACCCAGCTCTTGCGTCACCTGCCGGGCCAGAATCCGCGCGATCTGCTGATCGATGGCGACCACATCCTGGTCCACAACGTCATGGGGCAGGATCTCACCCGTCTCAATAGCGGCGGCAGCGGCCCGTTTGCCCGGGTCACCGTGGATGTGCCCCACTTCGCCAAACTGGTAGAGACCGATCCCCGCCCCGAAGCGCTTCAGCGCGGCGAGCGGTTGTTCAACCTGGGTAATACCGCCGCCAACAGCCGCTTCCCCATGGCGGGGGACAACTGGATGAGCTGCAACTCCTGCCATCTGGACGGGTTCAACTTCACCAACCGCTATCTGATGGCGGCCCATCGCCAGAAGAGCGGCGACAACGCCATCAACGGCCACGCCAACCTCGCCAACATGGTGGCGGGGGACTTTATCGGCGAATACCTGCGCATGACCCAGCAGACCCAGGGCGGCATGGGCCATGACACCCGTGATGGGGCCGAGCCGGTCGACCCCGCGAGGCCCCAGCCCGAGGTGCAGGCGATGATGGAGGATCTGCACGCTTTCGTGACCAGTGACGGCAACCTCCCCTATCTGGCCAACTGGCTGCGGCTCGATGCCCCGCGCAGGGATCCTGCCAAGGCGCCGACCACCCACCCGAAAGAGTGGCTCAACTCCGCCTCCTGCCAGAACTGCCACCAACAGGCGTTCCAGGACTGGAGCGAGAGCAACCACCGGCTGATGGGCAACTCTCACCCCTACTACAAGGTGGTGCAGGCGCTGGCCCGCGAAACCGAAGGGGAAGCCTTCGGCCAGTGGTGCCAGGGCTGCCACATGCCCCAGCAGGTGATGAACGGCCAGACTGATCTGCCCAAGGGCTCCCACATGTTCGAGCAGGGCGGCGCTTCGCTCATTGCCGCACACAAAGCAGGCGAGCCCGTGGTAGAGGAAGGCACCAGCTGCGTGCTCTGCCATCGCATCACCAAGCTCGAGGATGCAGGCGGCAACAGCGCCTTTACGGTCAATTTGAAAGACCGCGAGAGCTATGTGTTCGAGGATGCCGCCGGTGGCAGCCTCCAGCACTGGCTGGCAGAGCGGCAGATCAACGCCCGCCCCGCCATGCACAAGGCCTCCTACCAGAAGGATTTCTACCGGGACGCGGCCCTGTGCAAGTCGTGCCACAACGAGTTTGCCCCGGGCACCGGCGCCAATATCGTCAACACATGGGACGAGTGGGAAAGCTCCAGCTTCGCCAAAGCCGAAGATCCCGCCAAACGGCGCACCTGCATCGACTGCCATATGAACCCCGAGCCGGGCAATGGCGGCGCGCCGGTGGCGGGCCAGTCCACCGAAAACGGCACCGTGAAAGAGCGGCTCTATCGCCACAACTTTACCGGTGCCCAGCACCAGCTGGTGGGGCTGCGCAATCCCGCGCTCGAGCAGGAGAGCCTGGCGCTGCTGCGTTCAAGCGCCACCCTCTCTGCCCGCATTGAAAACCAGAGCGGCCAGCCTGCGCTGGTGGTGCGGGTCGCCAATACCGGCGCCGGCCACGCCCTGCCCACCGGGGTCGCCGATTTCCGCGAACTCTGGCTGGAGCTGACCGTCACCGACGCCAGCGGCAAGCTGCTGCTTGCCAGCGGCCAGCCGGTGGATGGCGCCGTCCCTGAAGATGCGCGGCTATTTAGAAAAGTGTTCGGCGATGCCGAGGGCAAGCCGGTGGGGCTCAAGTTCTGGCGCTACGCCAAGCTCTTGGAAGATACCCGCATTCCGGCCGATGGCTGGCGCGATGAAGCCTGGCCGCTGCCAGCGGATGCCCAGGGCCCCTTCAAGGCCGATATCAAACTCAATTTCCGCACTTACCCCAAGTGGGTCAATGATGCGGTGCGCGCCGCCGAGCCGAGCTTGCCGGAGCCACCCATAGTGCTACTCAATCGGCTGCAACTCACCCTGCAGCCCCTCCCCCTCACGCCCGCTACGGAGCCTCAAACCTGATGTTTGCAAGTTTTCTCATTACCCTGCGCGAGGGGCTGGAAGCCTTCCTGCTGGTCGGCATCTGCCTCTCCTACCTCGCCAAGCTGGGGGCGAGCCGCTACAACAAGTTCATCTATCTGGGGGTGGGCCTCGGTCTTGTCGCCTCCCTTGTCATCGCCTTCCTGTTCCAGGTGGTGGTGAGCCAGTTCGAGAGCGAGCGCTACAACCATTTGCTGATGGCGGGGATCCTGATCTTCGCCACCTTGGTGCTCACCTACATGGCGGTCTGGATGCAGAAGCAGGCCAAATCCCAGGTGGGGGCCATGACGGCGCGCATTGATGCCGCCATCGACGGCGGCAACCTGTTCGGTCTGGTGCTGCTCGCCTTCCTGGCGGTGATGCGCGAGGGCTTTGAAACCGTGCTGTTCTTCTCGGCCCTGGTTTACTCCGGGCAAGGGGTGGATCTGCACGAGGGGCTGATGGGGGCGCTGGGCGGCCTGCTGCTGTCGGTGGTGCTGGTGTGGGGGCTGCTGCGCTCCACCCGCAAGGTGGCGCTGGCCCCCTTCTTCCGCTGGACCGGTCTGCTCATCATCATCATCGCTGCCGGGCTGCTGTCGTCCGCCGTCAACATGCTGCAGGCGGCCGGGCTCATCACCTTCTGGACGACGCCTGTCTTCAACATCAGTCACATTCTCGACGATCAGGGGGTATTTGGTACCTTCCTGCGCGCCCTGTTTGGCTACAATGCCTCACCGGCTGGCCTGCAATTGCTGACCTGGGCCGGCTACCTCATCATCTTTGTCACCCTCTGGCATCGCAGCTATCGCCCCCAGGGGAGCGCCGCTCCGACCAGGGGCTGAGCCCGGGATAACACTCTGTTCGGGAGCCGCGCACAGGCGCGCTCCCCCAGCTATCACGCCGTTTCGGAACACTCATGAACGACAACAACAAGAAGCACATTGCGGTGCTGGGCGCCGGCCCTGCCGGTCTGATGGCCGCCTGGCGCCTGCGCCAGGCCGGTTTTGCGGTCACCCTGTTCGAACAGGAGCCGGTCGTGGGCGGCATGTGCGCCACCCAGACCTTCAAGGGGCGCGACGGGGAGTATCGCTTCGACTACGGCGGCCACCGCTTCATCACCAAGAACCCCGAGCTGCTCGCCTTTATCGACGAGCTGATGGGGGACGACCTGCTCCACGCCGAGCGCAAGAGCGTCATCCGCTTTGGCGGGCGCACCTACGACTACCCCCTGAACCTGCCCAATTTGCTCAAGACGGCGCCGCTGGCCCTGATGGCCGGTGCGGTGAAGGATCTGTTGCTGTTGCCCTTTGCCAAGAAACCCACCGATTTTGCCAAGGCGAGCTTTGCCGAGTGGATCCAGAGCCACTTCGGCCGTACCCTCTACCGCCAGTTCTTCGAGGGCTACACCGGCAAGTTGTGGGGCATCAACCCGGACCAGCTCTCCGCCGACTGGGCCGGCCAGCGCATCAGCCTGATCGATCTCAAAGACGTGGCACGCCGCCTGCTGCCAAGGCGCAACGGCAGCATGTCGGTGCGCACCTATGCCCGCAAATACCGCTATCCCAAGTACGGCTTCGGCCAGATCTTCACCACCTTGGGCGAGCGGTTGGTGGCCGAAGGGGTTGAGCTGAAAACCGGCGCCACCATCACCCGCCTCGAGCAGACCGATGGCCGCATCGAACGGGTGTATTGGTCACAAGATAATGTGGAGCAGAGCGAGCGATTTGATCAGGTGATCTCCACCCTGCCGCTGCCGCTCACCTGCCAGCACCTGGGCTTGCCGTGCGATCTCCACTACCGGTCGCTTCGCTTCGTCAATATGCCCCTCAAACAGGAGAACCTGTCGGACAACACCTGGCAGTACCTCTCCGACCCCCATATTCTGGCCACCCGTCTGCAGGAGCCCCGCCGCCGCAGCCCCTTTATGGCGCCCCAAGGCCAGACCTCGGTGATGCTGGAGATCCCCTGCAATCCGGGGGATGCCACCTGGCAGGCACCGCTCTCTGATCTGCGCGGCCGGGTCACCGCCGATCTCGACAGCCTCGGCGTCGATACCCAGAAGCTTGGCGATGAGACGTTCGAAGCGCGCAGTGAATACGCCTATCCGCTGATGGATCTGGGTTATCAGGCGCGCCGCAACGAAGCCATCAAAGCGCTGATGCCGATCACCAACCTCATCATGACCGGCCGTCAGGGGACATTCCGCTACATCTTCACCGACACCGCCATGGAGATGGGGATGATGGCCGCAGACATGGTGATCGACGGGGTGGACAGACGTCACGCCATCTTCAATCATCGCAACGAAAATACCGTGATCGAAACCCAGAGCGTGGCCTGAGTGCCGCGCCATGGGCATAACCTCTTGGCATAAGTAAGGAGAACAGGATGACCATCCGCCCGGGTTTACTTTCCCTCACCCTGCTGCTGACCCTGAGCGGTCAGGCGCAGGCTTACTCCTACGCCGCCGCCGGCAAGGAGCCGCTGATCGATGCCCGCGAGGCACTGCTGGGCGCCGCCACTGACGGCAAGGATGCCAGTGCCACCTTGAGCGAGATTGCCGAGGAGCTGACCTATCTGGAACAGCACCACCAGGTGGAGCTGCAAACACCGCTGGCCGCCGCCATCAAGGCCAAAGACGCTGCAACCACCGCCGCCCTGCTCAACCGGGCCTACAAGGCGGAGATCGAGCGCCGCCTCGAGGGGGCCAGCCAGAATCTTGGCGACTACCAGACCGCCAAGGTGCTGGTGGTCAAGAGCAAGCGCTTCTTGGATTTGATCCTCCCCTCCCTGAATGAAGGAGATCGCAAGGCCGCCGAACAGGCGCTGGCCAAGGTGCTGGATGCCATCGGCAACCCTGGGGTGTTCGGGGTGGGAGCCAAGCCCGCCGACGCCGCCGCTTTCACCGAGGCCGAAAAAGCGCTGATGGCCGTGCTGGCACCGCTTTGATGGCCACCAGCCCATCATTGCGCCAATTCGTTGTGACAAACGGTGGGTTTCGCTGCACTCTCCCCACCCTACGCACGGCCTGCCGATAGATGCACCCGGACGCCGGTTTGCCCCCTTCTCCCCTTGCGGGAGAAGGGCTGGGGATGAGGGGGAAGGCAACGTATCGGCGTTGGGCTTCCACCAGCTCAATCACCATGTGGCTGCTTGCCCTGCTGCAACTGGCCTGGCTTGGCTGGCTGCTGACCTTCCCGGTAGCACTCGATTCCGACGATGCCCTCAACTTTGCCCACGGGGTGGTGCGCTTCAGCGTGCTGGAGTTCTCCCCCCACTTTCCGGGCTACCCCGCCTTTATCGGGCTGGCACGGCTGATCAATCTGGCGGTGGACGATCCCGCCCGTGCCGTGCAGTGGGCAAGCCTCTTGGGTAGCAGTTTGCTGGCGCCGCTTGCCGCCTCCCTCGCGGTCAGATTGTGGCAGCGGCCCAGCCTGCTGGCGCCTGTCTGGCTGCTGGTATTGGCCCTGCCGCTCACCCCGACCCTGGCGCTCTCCGGCCTGTCCGACGGGCCTGCGCTCGCCGCCTGGCTGGCCGCGCTGCTGGCCTTGCTGCATCGCAAAGCGGCCCTGGCAGGTCTGCTGCTCGGCCTTATGCTGGCCCTGCGTCCCTCCTACTTCGTGCTGGCCCTGCTGCCCCTTTGGCTGGGGATGGCACAGAAGGGCGCGCGCGTCAGATTTGTGCTCCCCATCGCGCTGGTGGGGCTAGCCTGCCTGCTGTTTGTTTGGCAGGCCGATGGCTGGGCCTATTTTGCCGAGGGGCGCCGCTTTACCGACGGCCACTTTACCCTCTGGGGCAACACGGCGGCGGCCCACGGGGATCGACTGCTGAGCTGGGCGAATACCTTCAACGATCAGCTCACCCCGCTCTGGCCCCTGTTGATGGGGGCCTTGCTGATACTGCCACTCTGGCAACGGTCAAAGGATCACAATGCGACCCCCTCCGTGCTCTGGACGCTCTACTGGCTCGTTCTGCTGCTCTGGACCCTGTTTGGCCAGAATCCGGACAATCCCCGCCATCTGGCGCCCATCACCCTGCTCGGTATCGTGCTACTGGCAAGCTGGCTGCCACGCCGGGGCGAGCTGACAGCCATGCTGGGAGCCCTGTTGCTGCTGCTCTGCACCCTCACCCCACCGGTGGCACCAGCCATGACCCGGGCCGCCAGACTGGCAGAACAAACGTGCCCGACGCTGGTGACCCAGTGGGGAGTGAGGCTGCTTAGGGAAACCACAACCCTGCCCGTCACCGACGGCTGGTACCGGGGGGATGCCGCCCTTGCGCTCACCCAGGGGGCCTGCCGCCTCAGCCGCCGCCCCCTGGGGGCAGAGGCGCTACCAGGCCCTTATGACACCCTCTGGTTTGCCCCCCGCTTTCACGCCGAACCCGGCCTCTGGCTCGCCCTCCCCCGCTAAACCGGGCGCTTGCGAGGGCATCGCTCGACTCGTCTACACTCACAGCCGGGTCTGTCAGGAACCAGTGCAATGGAAAGAAACACGAGCGGAACCGGGGAGGGGATCCGGGTCGCGCTGGCCCTGTTGCTGGCCTGCGCCCTGCTGATGCTGCCGCTCTGGTGGCAGGGGGGCAGCCAGGGGCACGATCTGTTCCACCACCTGCTATCCGGCCACTACTTTGCCCGCCAGCTCTGGCAGGGGGAGCTCTATCCCCGCTGGCTGATGGCCATGAACGGCGGCTTCGGCAGCCCCACCTTCTTCTTCTATCCCCCGCTCCCCTACTACGTCAGCGCCCTCTTTGCCGGGCCCGGTGCCCACTCCCAGCAGGCCATCTACCCTTTGCTTGGCAGCGCCACCCTGGCCCTGCTGCTCTCCGGGGTGTTTGCCTATCTGTGGCTGCGTGCCACCACGCCCCCTGGCCGGGCCCTGGCCGGGCCCTGGCCGCCAGCCTGCTCTATCTGGCGCTGCCCTATCATGTCGCCATGGATCTCTATGCCCGCTTCGCCCTGGCGGAGTTCTGGGCCTTCGCCTGGGCTCCCCTTATCCTGCTGGGGCAGGATCTCGCCCACCGCGGACGACCTCAGGGGTTGCCCCTGCTGATCCTGGGGCTGGCGCTGCTGGCCTTCTCCCACCTCCCCAGCCTCTTGCTCATGATGGGGCTGGTCACCTTGCGCGCCTTCTGGTTCGCCAGACGCACCCGCACTCTGACGCCCTGCTGGCAAGCCCTCGGCGCCCAGGGTGTGGGGCTTTGCATGGCAGCCGCCCTGCTGCTGCCCGCCCTGGCGGATCAGGGGGCCATCTCCATGGAGCTGATGCGCGGCGGCATGTTCGACTACAGGCGCAACTTTCTCGACCGCCTGCCCAGCGCCTGGGAGGACTGGCGTTTTCGCGGTCACCTGGCGTGGCAGAGCATGCTGACCCTGGCCCTGCTGCTCATCGCCTGGGCCGCCGCCCGGGAGCCGCGCCACCCCGAGCTGCTGTGCTGGGGGGCGATCGGCGTCGTCGCCTTCCTGATGATGCTGCCCCCGAGCCAGCCTCTCTGGAGCCTGCTTCCCCCCTTGCAGCGGGTGCAGTTTCCCTGGCGGCTCAACCTGGTGCTCGCCCTTGCCACGGTCGCCGTGGTGGCGCTCGGCACCCAGCCCCATCGTCTCTGGCAGGGGCTCTGGTGGGGAGTATTTCTGCTGACCCTCCTCTCCACCCTGGCCTATGTGCGTCACGCCCCCCTCACCCAGGCCCCCGAACGGGAGGCCATGGCATTCGAGTTCGACAGCAAGCGCAGTGCCCGGGAATACAGGCCAAGGCAGGTGCCGGGGGGCATGTTCGCCCCGACCCTGCTCGCCTGGAAGGAGGAGTTCCAGCCGCCTGTCAGCGCCGAACCGCCAGGCGCGAGCTGGAGCCTGACCCGCTGGCAACCCCGCGCCCTGGCGCTGGAGGTCAAGGCCCGGGTGCCGACCCGGCTGGTCCTGCACCAATACCATTACCCCGGCTGGGAGGCCCGCCTCGACGGGCACCTGACGCTGACGGTGAGCGCCAATCGCCAGGGGTTGATGCAACTCTGGGTTCCGGCAGGCCACCACAGCCTCACCCTGACCCTGGCGGCACGCTGGCCGGAGCGCACCGGCAATGCCCTCTCCCTGCTCGGATGGCTTGCCTGGCTCTGGCTGCTCTGGCGCCACACCAGACAAAAGGGCATCGGGCAGGATGCACCTGATCGCGCCCGCCAAAACTGATAGACTCAACACCTGCCTCTTAACCCGGCCCAGCCCACGACTCGGATACCCTATGCCCCAAGCCAGCTCCCTCTCCCCCCGTTTCCTCTTCATCCTGCTCGGAGCCCTGGCGGGCCTGACTCCGCTCGCGGTGGACATGTATCTGCCCGCCATTCCCGCCATCGCCAGGGATCTGGCTACCAGCATCGACGGCGCCCAGCTCACCATCAGCGCCTTCCTGGGGGGCTTTGCCATCGGCCAGCTCTTTTACGGGCCGCTCGCCGACAGCTTCGGCAGAAAGCCGGTGATCCTGGCGGGCCTGACGATGTTTGCCGTGGCCTCCGTGGGCTGCGCCATGGCGGACTCCCTGCCTGAGCTCCTCGCCTGGCGCATGTTGCAGGCCGCAGGGGGCGCCGCGGGTTCCGTGGTGGTCAACGCCCTGCTGCGCGACCTGTTCGAGAAGGATGCGTTTTCCCGCGCCATGTCCTTCGTCATCCTGGTGATGACCCTCGCCCCCCTGGTGGCCCCCGTGGTGGGGGGGTACATCAGTGCTCACAGCGACTGGCGGGTCATCTTCTGGCTGCTGGTGGTCATCAGCCTGCTCATCTGCCTGGTGATGCAGTGGAAGATTGAGGAAACCCTCAAACCCGAGCACAAGCAGCCCCTGCGACTCGGGCAGGTGCTTCGCAACTACTGGGGAGTGCTCTCCCACCGTGGTGCCATGGGCTATGTGCTGTGCGGCGCCCTGTCGAGCTCCGGCATGTTCGCCTTCCTGAGCGCCTCCCCCTATGTCTACATCGAGTATTTCAAGGTGCCGACCGAGCACTATGGCTGGCTCTTTGGTCTCAACATCCTGCTGATGATGGTGGTCACCTTCGCCAACAGCCGGCTGGTGAAAGGGGTGGGTGCCGAACGCATGCTGCGATACGGCCTGACCGTGCTGCCGCTCGCCGGGGCCCTGCTCATCTACAACGCCTGGAGCCAGACTGGCGGCCTGTGGGGCATCGTCATCCCTGTCGTGCTCTTCGTCGGCCACATCAGCCTGGTGGGGGCCAACGCCATGACCGGCCTGATGGGCCACTTCCCCCAGTCCGCAGGCACCGCCTCGGCGCTGGCGGGCACCCTGCGCTTTGGCCTTGGGGCCCTGGTGGGGGTGCTGGTCAACCTCAATCCCCCCGAATCGCCGCTCCCCATGGCCATCGCCATCGCCGGTTGCGGCCTGGGGTCGGCCCTCAGTTACTGGCTGCTGAGCGGCAAGCGCGTCCCCTGATGCCCTGCAATGAAAAAGCCCTGTCCATGGACAGGGCTTTTTGCATAGGGGCGCAGGCCTCAGTCATCGGCCTGCAACCCGCTGCGCGCCAGGATCTCGCTCTCCAGCCCATCCAGGCTTAGCTGGTTCTTCTTGCGCCAGTAGGCCTCAATCCCCTCCCGGCCCTGCCGCTCGGACCAGTTGGCAAGATCCTCCCTGTCCCCCTGGTACTCATACAGAGGCACCGACATGCCGCACGACGTCTGGACCCGTTCAATGTCCAGCAGGAAGATCTGACGAGCCGCCACGCTTGGGGGGAACAGCGCCAGCAACGACGGCCACTGCGGATCAGTGCGGTGCAGCACCCGTGCCTGGCCATAGGCTCGCAGGATAAGCGGCGCCCCCTCGAAGGCGCAAAACATCACCGTCATGCGCGGCTGTTGCAGCACCTGGGCCGCGGACTCGTTGCCGCTGCCGGTCAGGTTGAGCCAGACCAGGGTGTGGGCATCGAGGACGCGCAGCGAATCCCCGCCCTTGGGGGAGAGATTGACCGATCCCTTCGCGGCCGCCGTGCCGACGAAGAAGATCTTCTGCCCCTCGATAAAGGTGACATGGCGCGGCAAAAGCGCCTCGAACAGTTGTCCCATCCTGCCTCTCCCTGGTGCCTGGAACCGGGTTGCCTAAAACAGGGCGCTGTTGAGCCACAGGTGCGCCCCTATGCCGACCATATAGCCAAGCAAAATGGCAGGCAACCACTTGAGGTGCCCGACGAAGGTATACATGCCCCTGGCCTGCCCCATCAGGGCCACCCCGGCGGCGGAGCCGACGGAGAGCAGACTGCCCCCCACCCCGGTGGTCAATGTCACCAGCAGCCACTGCCCCGTGCTCATCTGCGGCTCCATGGAGAGCACGGCGAACATCACCGGAATGTTGTCGATCAGGGCGGAGAGCAGGCCGATGGCGACGTTGGCCAGGGTCGGATCGCCACCGTCATAGAGGAAATGGGAGGCAAGCGCCAGATACCCCATAAACCCGAGGCCGCCGACGCACATCACCACCCCGTAGAAGAAGAGCAGGGTGTCCCACTCCGCCTTGGCAATCTTGTTGAACACATCGAACGGCACCACCGAGCCCAGACGCAGCAGCCTGGCCTCATCCCCGGTGCGCTCATACAGCGCCCGTGCCCGGGCCAGGGTGACGGGCTGGGTCTTTCGCAGATAGAAACTGAAAAATTGCAGGTAGCCCAGCCCCATCATCATGCCGAGCACGGGGGGCAGCCCCAGGAAGTGATGGCAGGCGACGGCGGTCACTATGGTGAGCACAAAGAGCAGCACGATGACAACAGCGCCGCGCCTTGGCACCACCATCTCGCCCGGCATGGCGGGCACCAGACGGGGCACCATCAGGCTCATCAGGGTGGCCGGCACCAGGAAGTTGAGCAGGGCGGGGATGAAGAGCAGCAAGAACTGCTGGAACGGCACCTTGCCCGCCTGCCACACCATCAGGGTGGTGATGTCGCCAAAGGGGCTGAAGGCGCCGCCCGCATTGGCTGCCACGACGATGTTGATGCAGGCCAGGTTGATGAAGCGGCGCTCCCCGTTGGCCACGTTGAGCACCACTGAGCACATCAGCAGCGCCGTGGTGAGGTTGTCCACCACGGGGGAGATGAAAAAGGCGAGAAAACCGGTGAGCCAGAAGAGCGTACGCAGGCTGAATCCCGCCTGCACCAGGCGTACCCGCAGCACGGCGAACAGCAGCCTGTCCTCCATGGCGTTCACATAGGTCATGGCCACCAGCAAGAAGAGCATCAGCTCGGCATACTCCAGCAGGTTGTGGCGAAAACCGGCCTGAACCAGCTCGCTGTGCCCCTGCCCCGTATAGACCAGGCCGATGGCTATCCAGATGATGCCGGCGGCCACCAGCACCGGCTTGGACTTTCGCAGCTTCAGGTACTCCTCGGCCATCACCAGGGCATAAGCCAGGGCGAAGGTGGCGAGGGCGAAGAGCCCGACCCCGCTGTGGGTCAGATCGAGGGGGACGTTGCCCGCAGCGGCGGGGACACTGAGCAGGGCCGCCCCGGGCACGAGGCGAAGGAGTCCAGACATGGCGGCATCTCCTGGCAGGCGTCTGGCATTGAGGCTAGCAGCGCAAAGGGAAGCCGCCCTCTTTGTCATCCTGATGAGCGGCCCGCCGCGGGCACTCAGGCAAACATGAGCGAGGCCCGTTGCCGGGCCCCGTCATCAGGAGGTCTTCTTGCCAAAACCCGATTGCTTGAGGGTGTAGCCTGCGCTGTTTTGCCAGGCATCCAGCCCGCTGCGGTTGTTGCCCGCCACCAGGCTCGCGGCCAGGCTCGGGCTGTTGAAGAGCTGATCGGCGGTAAAGATGAAGCCCCCTTCGGGGTGGGGAACGAGCACCCCCTTGCCCAGCAGCTCCTGGCGCAGCTCGATCACCGCCTCGCGCAGGGAGGCCGCATCCTCGCCGTTGGCGGTGGAGCCCGCCTGGACCATGAAGCCAGGGTTTTGCCGCTTGCCCACCGGATAACCATGGGCCTCTGCCCCCTTGCCGTTGAAGTGGTAGAGCTCGCGCTCCCCCGGCTTGTTGTCGGAGAGGGCCTTTTGCAGGGTCATCAGCTCGTTGTAGATATCGATGGGGACCACGGCAGCCTGCTTGACGCCCTTGCTGTCGACGATAAAACTGACTTGCTTGTGTAACATCCTTGCTCATCCTGTGACCCATGGAAGGCCCTATTCTAACCACCTCAGGCAAGCGGGATCCAGCGAGGATCCCCATCCCTTTTGCAGGCGCGATCACTAACTGGCATAGTGACGGACATTGTGAAAGCCATTGACCATCAAACGGTTATCCCATGCTTAGCCTGCGCAACCTCAGTAAACGCTTCGCCAACGGCGGCGAGACGCTCCCCCTGTTTGAGGGGCTGGATCTCGCCCTCACCCCGGGGGAAACCTGCCTGCTGCTGGGGCAAAGCGGCTGTGGCAAGTCCACCCTGCTCAACCTCATCGCCGGTCTCGTCGCCCCGGACGAGGGGGAGATCTGGCTGGAAGAGACCCGCCTCGACACCCTGCCGACAGACGAGCGGGCCCGCCTGCGTGGCCGCCATTTCGGCATCGTCTATCAGGATTTCAACCTGCTGCCGACCCTGACCGTGGCCGAGAACCTCGCCCTGCCCCTTCAGATAAACAACCTGCCCCAGGACGATGGGCGCCTCGATGCCCTGCTCGCGCGCCTTGGCATGAGCCACAAACGCCACGCCTGGCCGGAACAGCTCTCCGGCGGCCAGCGCCAGCGGGTGGCGCTGGCCCGCGCCCTCATTCATCAGCCCCGTTGGCTGCTCGCCGACGAACCCACCGGGAGCCTTGATGAACACAACGCCGAGCAGGTGATGGCCCTGATGATGGCGGCGGTGCGCGATACCGGCGCCGGTCTCTTGCTGGTGAGCCACAACCCGGGCTATGGCGACCTGGCGGATCGGGTGCTGCGCCTTGAAGGGGGGCAGCTGGTCGAGCTCAAGGGGCGCCGCCATGGCTGACGTTTGCCGGGGGGCCTGCTGATGTTGCCGCTCAAGGCGCTGCTGCGCCTCTATCGCGCTCACCCCTGGTTGCTCTTGATGAGCCTGGCCGGGCTCACCCTCGGGGTCACCCTGGTGGTGGCCATCGAGCTCTTGAACCACAGCGCCCGCACCAACTTCGTCGCCGCCCGCAGCCAGCTCGCCGGGGAGGCCAACTACCGCCTGGCCCCCCAGGGTGGCCTGGATGAGCAAGTCTACGTGAGGCTGGTGCGAAGCCAGCCGAACCTTGACGCCATGCCAGAGCTTCACGCCTGGCTCAAGGACGCCCAAGGGCGCAGCTTCCAGTTGCTGGGGATGGATCTCTTCAACCCCGGCCCCCTGCGCCGCCTCTTTGGCGATGCGCCAGACAGCCAACCCGATGTCTCGTTGAATCGCGCCGACAGTGTCTGGCTGGCGGCCCCCGAGGCAAGGCGCCTTGGCTGGCAACCGGGTCAGTCGCGAACCTTTGTGTTGGGGGGCGGTGAAGGGGCGCCGCCCCGCCCGCTGACCCTCACGTTGGCCGGCACCTTCGAGCCCGGCGCCGTGCCCATGGAGCGGCTGCTGGTGACCGACATCGGCCTCGCCCAGCCCCTGCTTGGCAAGGAAGACAGACTGGATCGCATCGTCTTCAAGCTCAGCGACGCAGAGGCCAATACCTTGCAAAGAGCCTTGCAGGCGGCCCTGCAATCCTATGCCCCCCATCAACCCCTCTGGCTTGAGCCCATCAGCCCGGCGCTCGATGCCAGCCAGCTCGGGGATGCGCTGGCCCTGAACCTCACCGCCCTCTCCCTGCTCGCCATGGCGGTGGGATTGTTTTTGGTGTTCAACGCCCAGCGCTTCGTGCAGAGCGTGCGCCGCCCCCAACTGGCCCAGCTCATCATCCTCGGGATGCCGCCGCGCCGGGTGCTGCGCTGGCTGACCCTGGAGATCCTGATCCTCGCCAGCATCGGCACCCTGCTCGGGCTGCTGCTGGGGAGCCTGCTGGCCCTCGCCCTGATGGGGCAGCTCACCCAGGCGCTGGCCGATCTTTATGGCCCCAACCCCATCGATCTGCTGCGCCTCTCACCCGCGAGCCTTGGCAAGGCGCTGGTGATTGGCCTTCTGGGGATGCTTGCCGCCAACCTGCCCGGCTGGTGGCAACTGCTGCGCCAATCCCCCCTTGCGCTGCGAGAGGGCAACAGCCGCCCACCGGCTCACCCCTGGCAACGTCGGGGGCTTGCCATCGCCATTCTGCTGCTGTGCGCCCTGTGTCTGTGGCAGCCCGCCACTGGCCTTGGCGGCGCCCTCTTCGTGGCCGGGGGCTGGCTGCTCGCCATGGCCCTCCTGCTGCCCGATGCCCTTCGCTCCTTGCTGGGGCGGCTGCGTGCACGCGGCCCCCTCACCGCCCGGCTCGGGGTGGCCGAAACCCTCTATCACCTGGATCGCACCGCCATCGCGGTGATGGCGCTGCAACTGGCCATCGCCGCGGCCATCGGCATCGGGGTCATGGTGTCGAGCTTTCGCTCGAGCGTGGAGATCTGGCTCGGCCAGCGCCTGGCCGCCGATCTCTACGTCACCGCCCCCAAGGGGGTGGCAGGCAGCAGGGGCGCCCTGGGCGAGCAGACCCTCAACACCATCCTCGCCGCGCCGGAGGTGAGCGCCGCCTCCCGCCGCGCCGTGCTCCCCGCCCGCTGGCAGGGGCAGCCCATCGAGTGGGCGCAGATGGACTTTATCCCCGAGCTCAAAGCCGCCTACCCCCTGCTGGCCGGGCGCTGGCCCGCCGCTCCCGACGAGGTGCTGGCGAGCGAACCGCTGACGGTACGCCTCGGGGTCAGGGTGGGCCAGCGCCTCGAGGTAACCAGCGAAGGGGGGCCGAGGGCTTTCACCGTCACCGGCGTCTATCAGGATTACGGCAGCGACAAGGGGCAGATACTGCACGCCTTCGAAGGGAGCAAGGTGCAATCCCTTGCCCTCTTCAGCCCGGATCCCGAGCACCTCGGCGACAGGCTCAGGAGCCAGTTTGGCGAGCAGGTGAACCTGTTGCCCGCCCCCGCCATCCACGCCGCCGCCCTCAGGGTGTTCGATCAGACCTTCGTGGTGACCGAGCTATTGAAGTTGCTGATCCTGGGGATCGCCTTCGTTGGCATAGGCTCGGCCTTTATGGTGCTGGGGCTGGCTCGGCGCGGCGAGTTGCAGACCCTGCAAAGCCTTGGCCTGAGCCCGCGCCACTGCCGCCGGCTGCTGATGTGGCAGGGGGCGGGCCTCGGGCTGCTCACGGCATTGTTGGCACTGCCGGTGGGCTATGGCCTTGCCTGGGTGCTGATTGAGATGGTCAACCCCCGCGCCTTTGGCTGGCGGCTGGCCTTCGAGGCCGCCCCCCTGCACGCCGTCACGGCGCTCCTGCTCGCCCCCGTCTGTGGCGCGCTCGCCTCCTGGTATGCCGCAAGGAGAGTGGTATGAAAGATTGGTTGGCGCACTGGCTCAGCCATGCCTTGACGTTCCCATTGACCAGATCTCTGTCACCGCCCCTGATTCAGCGCAGAGAAGCGCACAGAGCTGCCGCGAACCATCCCCTCTCCCTTCGGGAGAGGGCCAGGGTGAGGGGAATCTTGTCCTCTTGGCTTGCAGCCCTCTTGATCCCGCTTGTTGCCATAAGCGGCCATGCGCAGGCCAGCGATCTGGGGAGCATCCTGGGTGGCGGCAACGATCACTTCAAAAAGACCCTGCCGGGTCAGTCCATCAACCTGCCCGCAGATCACGCTGCCCACCCCGACTACCGCTCCGAGTGGTGGTATCTCACCGGCAACCTCAAAGACGAGCAGGGTCGCGGCTACGGCATGCAGTGGACCCTGTTTCGCCAAGGCATTGAGCTGGAGATCACATCGGACAACCCCTGGCTCACCCCTCAACTCTGGCTGGCCCAGTTCGCCATCACGGATGTGAGCAAAGGCAGCCACCAGCAGGACGAGCGCACCAGCCGCCAGGGGCCGGGGCTCGCCGGTGCCAGCGGCGGTGAGTATTGGCTGAAAGAGTGGGTGCTTACCTCTCAAGGAGAATCGCTCTTTCCCGCCACCCTCAAGGTGCAGAGCAAGGCGGGGGAGCTTGATGTGAAGGTGAGCGCCGCCAAGCCCGCGGTGCTGCAGGGCAAAGCGGGTTACAGCGAGAAGAGCCCGGGCAACGCCTCCTTCTACTACTCCTACCCCCGCCTGACCATCAGCGGCACCCTGACCCTGGATGGGGAGACCCGCAACGTCAGCGGTGAGGGGTGGTTTGATCACGAGTGGAGCAGCTCGGTATTGGCCGAGTGGCAATCGGGCTGGGACTGGTTTTCGCTCCAGTTTGACGATGGGCGCGAGCTGATGCTGTTTCGCCTACGCACCAAAGCGGGCCACACTGAGCCTGAGAACCGCTACGGCATCCTGATTGAGCGGGACGGCAGCAGCCGGGTGCTGGATCCTGAGCAGATCCGCCTCACCCCCGGCAAAACCTGGCGCGGCCCCAAGGGGCAAGCCTACCCTATCGAGTGGCAGCTGGAGGCCGCCGAGTTGAACCTGACGATCCGTGCCCGCCAAGCCAATCAGGCCATGACGGGACGCTTTGACTACTGGGAGGGGGCGGTGACGGTAGAGGGAGATGCCAAGGGCGTTGGCTATCTGGAGATGACGGGGTATTGAGCCTTGCCTTCTGTTTGTCCCTGGAGACAAACCACCCGCCATCAAACACCCCGGCCAGGCCGGGGTCACAACGCAGTGCTGGGGCGGGATATCAAGACGAGATCAGGGCTGCTTGTCGCCCACCATCATCAGGCCATGCTGTTCAGGGAAGCCCACCACCAGGGTCGTCTTGCGGGTGTCCGGCATCTCGAATGCTGCGACGTAGGCCGTTGCCCCCTCTTTGGCCTTGGCCAGACCCAGCATCCACTTGTTCTCAAGCGGGCTGAGATCGCTTGATGCCTTGAAGCTGCACTTGCCAAACCCGCTCAGGTTAAGCTTGCTGAGCCCCTTGCCAGACTCTGCACTGCCCTTGCCGGTCAGGGTACAACCCGCCTTGGGAAATTCGATCTCCAGGGTCAGGGAGCCGCCGTTGTTGGTGCTGCGGATCAGCCCCACCATGGCATCGCCAAAACCGGCGTCCTCTGCCACCCGCCAGCTGTCGCTGGTGATCGTCCGGGTGGCGAGCTTGCTCACGGCAAGGTGGCCGCTCCAGTCGCGATAAAGGGCGGTGCTCTGATCCGGATCCCGGAACTGGGTGCCGGTACGGCTGAAGTCAAAGGTCCAGCGCTTGACCTCCTTGCCAGCCAGATCGGTTACCGCTTTGTCTTGAAAACTGATGAGGTTGTGGTCGTTGCTCTGGGCATCGAGCCGCTTGCCCCGCACCGAAGTGCGCTCCAGCAGCACCGGATAGATACCATCCTTGTTCTCCTTCTGGGCCGCCAGCCCCATCCATTGCGAAGAGGTAATCGACTTGCCGTCGTTCTCGACCCAGACGCCCCAGCGCTGCTCGCCATCCCCCTTGGGATAGACCAGCGCCAATCCCTCCACTCCCTTGATCATCTTCAGCGGCCCCTGATCGCCATCGCGGCTGAGCAGGTTCGCCTCATAGACGCCGGCATCGGGCAACGGCAGCGGCGCGCGCTTGGCGATGCTGTTGGCCGCCTTCTCGCTGTCACAGGCGGACAGGGCGGCGGTGCAGGCGATGGCCAGCATGGCCTTGTGGTGCATTCTCATGACTCTTGTTCCTTGCAATTGCTTTGTTATGTGAGGTGCATTCAATCGCCGCTGAATTTACTGGAGGAAGGGTTCGCCGGTCGACGCAGGATCTGTAACCAGCTGTTACAAGGCATTGATGAGCAAGAGATAACACATGACTTGGTTGGCCGGGCGGAGCAGCAACAAGAAGAGAGGCCATCTCCCCTCCCCCCCGTTTCTCTCGACCTTTCCACGTCAAAATCTGACCGCCATCAAGATTTCATTCAAATCCCACGGATCGGCTGTGTTTTTACTCAACAGGTACGGTCGGCCTTTGATAGGCTACTACTCATCCGGCCCTCAGAGCCCAAAGGCAGTCAGGGAGTTACGATGGTTTCCCCCTATTCAACTTGGTTAAAAAGAGCACTCTGGGAGCTGAAACCCCGTGCGGTAGCCATGTTGTTTACGCAGAATGATCGTAATATTTTGAAATTATTGAAACCCATTGCTGTGTGATAAAGAAATGCTACACATATAGCGTGAATCAAAGCGCGTTGCATGGGGTCATAAAATACCTGTAATATGTTAAACACTTAAATAAATTACTATATTAAAATAAATATAGGAACTCGTAATGATGTAACAAGCACCTACATTTAAATTGTTGGTAATCTGGAGGGTTATGTAATGGAAAATAACATAGAAAAAGTAGAGGTTACTATTCGGTCTGATGGAAAACCTGTTCCATTACGCCAGTTCAGTGAATATTTTATTTTACTAAGAGCATGCTATGTACTTGCTTTGGATGAGGTTCAATTTGAGTTAGATCAAGATGATGGGGATGTGGCTGTCGCTGAAATGACCGTTGAATCTGTAACAGCAGCAATTACATATAGAGCCTCAACCATAACGCCTAGAGAACTCGAAATTTTGGCATCAGCTGAACTCCCTCCTCATGAGGAATTATACCTACAAAATATTGTTAGGAGAAATCCTTTTGATGTCGTTTTTTTAGGCATTGGTATTGCGTTAGCTGCGGCACTTATTGTATCTGGTGGCAAATTTGAGTTTGGCTTAACAAAACTAAAAATTGAAATCCCGCCTCTTGGTGAAGGTATCGAAAAGTTAAGAAAGGCATTTCGCAGAAAATAGAATATCAACATACAACTATGACTGACATACTCGATAAAGCATTTAACTATTCTCTCATTAAGTCTATTTGGTTGTGATATAAACAACAACTAAAAATAAATATAGGGTTCTCGATTTTCTTAGTAAGCTATTAAGAGCTTTTTATTTTAAATTAATTAAAGAGGATGTGGGATGGACTGCGCGGATAAGCTAGAGCTTCATTATTATTTTGCCGATGACAGCCACAATATAGATGCGGTCGTGCGTAATCGTTGTGAAGCAGAAATATTAGCTATTCTCATTGAAGCTGCAGACATATTGAATATTGACGTATCAGTTAACAGTGAGGCTTTTTCAGAGGGCGGGTTTCGAGAGTTTTGGCGACTACTTGGGACTCACGGAAACCAAATAACAATATTACTAGCAATAGTTTCAATAATATTATCTCGAGTACCTGTTAGCGATCCGGAGATCGAAGCATTAGAGAAAGAGATTAAGCAGCTTACAATAGAAGAGAAAAAACTAAATATTCAAAAATTAAAACTTGAGCTACAAGAAAAACCTGTAGAGAAAATTGATAAAACACTTGTTAGAAAGGCTGCGAGCTATGTAGACAAAAGCCTTAAGTTTGTTAAGCGCCGTTCAAATCTCTATTCCCACCTGAATGGATATCACAAAGTAAAAAAAGTAGGATTTAATGTTCTCAGTGAGGGTTTTGAACCTATTGATAACGAGCGCATAATTGAAAGGGTTGATTTCAAGAAATTTATTTTATCCTCAAATAAACTTAACTCTGAAATTGATGATTCAGCTATGATAGAAATTGTGTCGCCAGTCTTAAAAGAAGGGCGCTACAGATGGAAAGGTATATATGAAGAAAAAACTATTACTTTTGATATGTTAGATGCTCAATTTAAAGAGGATGTTCTCTTAGAAAAGGTAGCATTCAAGCATGGCTCGACTATTACTTGTGTTCTCCGTATAGGCAGGGAACTTGATGAAGTAGGTGATGTTAAAGTTACTGGGTATGCTGTATCCACCGTTCTGGAAATTTCTGATGGTGTAGATGTCAGTAAAACCCCCCAAGGGAATCGGTATCTACACACGAAAAAACTCCGAGATTCACAAGGAGACCTATTTGCTTGAACCTACTGTAGGCTAACTTTTCATAAAATATCGAACACCCCCATCTGACATTAAGGTCAAGGGGGGGGACCTATTAATATCAGCCCCCCAAAAAACACCCTCCGGCCTTATGCATGTGATTACGCTAATCCAATAGAGACTACACCACATAGTCCAACAGCATCATCATTTACTTATATCGAGCGGGTCATAATCTGGTCCCTTTCATGTTATTAAAAACATTGATATGGGCACTTTCCTTACCAGTATTGAAAACGGCAGGATATTTATCCTGCCGTTTTTGTTTCCCTATCTCGCCGCCTGATCAACCAGATAGAGGATGCTGTGATAGGGAATGCCGGCGTGCTGGCTGAGCCCCATTTCACAGGTGCGGCTGTTGCTGAATCCCTGACGGCAATCCCTGGGCACTTGAGCTGGCAGGCTGGCAAGCGCCGCGGCGTTGAGCTCCGGGGTCATCAACCCCTTGTCACCGGCAAAGCCGCAGCACTGGATATGCTCTGGGATTATCACCTCGCGAGCACAGGCGCGGGCCAGCGCCAGCATGGTCTCCCCCAGCCCCATGCGCCGGCTGCTGCAGGTGATATGGAGCATCACTGTCTCATCAATCGGTACAAGGTCGAGATGGGGCAGCAGGTGTTCCAGCACAAAGGCAGAGGGCTCGAACACCCGAAGGCCCTTGCCGAGCGCCCCCGAGAGCAGCCGCTGCACGCAGGGGCTGGTGTCGAGCAGCACGGGCCAGCGCCCCTGCTCGCTTGCCTGCCACAGGGCCTCGGCCAGCTCAGTACGCTTGGCTTCCGCTACCTCGCTCATCCCCTTGCTGTCATAGGGCATGCCGCAGCAGAGCCCCTCAACTCTCGCCGGCACGATGACTCGGCAGCCCGCTTTATTGAGAAGTGATTGCACCACGTCCGGCAGTGACGGGGCCTCCTCCTGCTGGCCGAACACCCGGCTGGCGCAGGACGACAGATAGACCGCGGCGCGATCCTCTCCAATGCCCTCATTGGATCCGCCATGGCTCCCCTCCCCTTGCGGCCACAGGTAGCGGCTCGGCCCCGGCAGGGTCGGCAGCCAGGCGGGTGTGCGCTGGCCGCTCAGATGGCGAACCCCGTTCACCAATCCTGCCAGCGCTTTCTCTCCCAACACCTTCCCGGCAATGGCTTTTAGGCCGAGGGCTCCGCGTGCCGTGCGGGTAACGCCGGCGAAGTGATCGGCGCTCCAGCGGGCGATGGGCACGAAGCGCTGATATTTGTCTGTGCGCAGCTTCTTGATGAGCGCTCCGGTGTTGATGCCGACCGGGCAGCGATCGGCGCAGAGCCCGGTGGCGGCGCAGGTATCGATGCCCTGATAGTCAAACAGCCGGGCCAGCTGGTTGGAGGGCTCATCGGCACGAGTGCGGCGGGCCAGTTCGCGATAGAGCACGATGCGCTGGCGCGGCGAGAGCGACAGGGTGCGCGAGGGGCAGACCGCCTCGCAAAAGCCGCACTCGATGCACGGATCGACGATGGCATCGCTCGCCGGCATGGGTTTGAGATGGGCCAGGTGGGCCTTGGGGTCGTCGTTGATGATGACGCCGGGATTGAGCAGGTTATCGGGGTCCAGCAGCGCCTTGATGCGGCGCATCAGCGCCATCCCCTCCGGCCCCCATTCCAGCTCTACATAGGGGGCCATGTTGCGGCCGGTGCCGTGCTCGGCCTTGAGGGACCCGCCAAAGCGCACCGCGACCAGCTCGGCCACCGCATCCATAAAGGCGCCGTAGCGGGCCACCTGGGCCGGATCATCAAAGCCCTGGGTAAAGACGAAGTGCAGATTCCCCTCCAGCGCGTGGCCGAAGATGATGGCTTCACCGTACTCGAAGCGATCAAACAGTTGCTGCAACCCCGCCACCCCTTCGGCCAGACGCTCGATGGGAAAGGCAACATCCTCGATGATGACGGTGGTGCCGGTGGTGCGCACCGCCCCCACCGCCGGGAAGAGCCCCTTGCGAATGGCCCAGAGCCCGGCGCTGTCGCTGGTAAAAGGCACAGAGGCGACCTGAACGAACTCGGCGGCCATGGCCGTCACCTGCTCGCAGCGATCCACCAGCTCTTCCTTCGATTCCCCATGCACCTCGACAAGCAGGGCGCAGGCAGCCAGATCCAGGGTCTTGATAAAGTCCGGCAGGCCGGGCTTGCCCGCCACCGAGCGAAGGGAGCGCCCATCCATCAGCTCCACCGCCGCCACCGGCGCAGTTTTCAGGCGCGAGGTGGCCAGACAGGCCTGCTCGGCGTCCCGAAACACCAGCAGGGCCGAGGCCTTGTGGGGGTATTCGGGCACGGTGTCGAGCACCACCTCGGCGATAAAGCCGAGGGTCCCCTCCGAGCCGATCATCAGGTGGGTGAGGATATCGACGGGGTCCTCATGGTCGAGCAGGGCATTGATGGCGTAGCCGGTGGTGTTCTTGAGCCGGTACTTGTGGCGAATTTTCGCGGCAAGCTCGGCGTTCGCCAGCACCTCGGCGCGCAGGGCGGCGAGCCCCGTGAGCAGATCCGGGCGCCTGGCCGCCAAGGCGGCGCGGCTCTGGGGATCGCCACTCTCCAGCACGGTGCCATCGGCCAGCAGCAACGTCATGGCGTGCAGGGTGTGGTAGCTGTTGTGGGCGGTGCCGCAGCACATGCCGCTCGCGTTGTTGGCGGCGATGCCACCCAGCTTGCAGGCGTTGATGGAGGCGGGGTCCGGCCCAATCTTGCGCCCCAGAGGCGCCAGATAGCGGTTGGCATCGGCGCCGATCACCCCGGGTTGCAGGGCAATGCGCGCCCCCTCGTCCAGAATGCGGTGGCCGCGCCAGCTGTCGGTCAGGGTGATGAGCACCGAATCGCTCAGGGCCTGGCCCGAGAGGCTGGTGCCGGCGGCGCGAAAGGTGCACGGCAGACCCAATTCGCGGCACACCGACAGCACGAAGCGCACTTCATCCAAAGAGTCGAGGCGCACGATGCGCTCTGGCACCAGGCGGTAGAAGCTGGCGTCCGTGCCGTGGGCCAATCGCAAGTCCGGGTCGCTCACCAGCCGCTCGGGCGGGATGCGCGAGAGCACGGCGGCGTCAAATTCATTCCAGCGCATCAGCAATCCTCCACCAGCACCACCAAGAGGCGGCTCGGGCCGTGGGCGCCGTAGGCCAGGGTCTGCTGGATGTCGGCGGTCTTGGAGGGGCCGGAGACCAGCAGCAGATTGGTGGGCATGGCCTGCTGCCAGCGCCCGGCCGCCACCAGCCCCGCCAGGTTGTCGGCGATGGTGGAAGCCGCCAGCAGGGCGATATGGCAGGGGGGCACCAGGGACAAGGTACGCGGCTCGCCGCCATCGGGCAGCAACACCAGGGTGCCGGTATCGGCGATGGCGCCCGCGCAGTGGGTGATGCCCGCCTGACAGACATCGAACAGATCGTCCTTCCAGCTCGCGAACTCGCCAGAGGGGGTCAACACAGATCGCCCGGCGCAGGCGGCCAGGGCGGCCGCCTGCCAGCGGCCACCCTGGCCACAGGCCAGATGCGTCACGCCCTCTTCATCCAGCCAGGCGCTCAGATCCCGGGCAAGGGTTGCTTCCTTGACGGTCAGGATCTCGGCGTGGCTGGCGCTGATCCCGGCAACAAAGCGCTCGCGCCGTGCCTGTTCATCCTCCCCGCGCCAGGGCTGCCAGCCATGGGGGGCGTGGGCCATGGGGGTGGCGGCGCCGCGCAGGCGGCTTAATATGGCCTCTTTGCTCGACATCTCAGGACTCCTTCTTCTTCTGGCGCAACAGGGCGTGCAGGCTCTGGGGGGCGGGTTTGGGAGCTTCGCGGCACTGGGTCCAGGGGCCCAGGTGTTTGGGCATCAAGCCCCGCAAGCGACCGGCCACACCGGTTGCGGCGTGGTAGAGGCGCGGGTGGGTGGCGGCGAAGGCAAAGCCCTGCATGGCGAGGGTCTCGAGCCGGCTCCTGGCCGCCCCCTGCCCCGCCAGCGGTTCGTGGCCGGGCTGTGCGTCGTGCTTGGCCTCCCGGCGCAGGCGCTGCAACATGTCGGGAATGGGGATGCGCACCGGGCACACCTCGCCGCAGGCACCGCACAGGCTCGAGGCCGTCACCAGATCCTGCGTGCTCTCCAACCCCAGCAGATGGGGGGAGATGATTTTGCCGATGGGGCCCGGGTAGATGGTGCCGTAGGCGTGGCCGCCGATGCGGGTGTAGACAGGGCAGTGGTTCATGCAGGCGCCGCAGCGGATGCACTGCAATGTCTTGCGCAGCTCCTCATCCCGGTAAGCCTGGCTGCGGCCGTTGTCGAGCAGCACCAGGTGCACCTCGTCCGGGCCGTCCAGCTCCCCTGCCCGGCGCGGGCCGCTGATGACGTTGAAGTAGGTGGTGATGGCCTGACCGGTGGCCGAGCGGGTCAGGGCACTGTAGAGGGGCGGCACGTCGGATAGGCACTCCACCACCTTCTCGATGCCGGTGATGGCCACGTGCACTTTCGGCACAGTAGTGCACATGCGCCCGTTGCCCTCGTTCTCCACCAGACACAGGCTGCCGGTCTCGGCCACCGCAAAGTTGACGCCGGAGAGCCCCATGCCGGCGCGGCGAAACTCTTCGCGCAGGGCCCGCCGCCCGGTCTGGATCAGGGCGTCCACGTCCGTGGTGGGGGTGAAGCCTTCCAGGTTGCTTGCGAAGGTGTCGCTCACCTCCTGCTTGTTCTTGTGGATGGCGGGCATGATGATGTGGGACGGGGTGTCGCCGTCGAGCTGGACGATAAACTCCCCCATGTCGCTCTCAAGGCAGCGGATGCCGTGGCGCGCCATCTCGTGGTTGAAGCCTACCTCCTCGCTCACCATGGACTTGCCCTTGACGATGGAGCTCACCCCGTGTTGCTGGGCGATGCGAAGGATGATGGCATTGGCCTCGGCCGGCGTCTGGGCCCAGTGCACCCGGATGCCGTTGCGCTCGCAGTTGGTTTCGAGCTGCACCAAAAGATCGGGCAGGCGCGAGAGGCAGCGCTGGCGAATCTGCTCCGCCGCATCGCGCACCGCCGCTTCTTCGGCAGGGTCGGCGAAGGCATCGCGGCGCTTGGCGCGCAGATAATCCATGGCGCCGCGAAAGTTCTGGCGCAGCACGGGGTCGGCCAGGGCCGCCTCGGCCTGGGGATGGAAGCGGCGTGGCGAATACTTGGCGTGATCACTCATGATTAGCCCCCTGTTTTTGCGCTTGTAAGCCCTGAGCCACCGGCTCGCTGTGGGCTAGCAGGAAGCTGGCCAGGTGCATGGCGGGCAGTGTCTTGCCCTGATAGGCCAGGGATCCCTTGATGTTCAAGAGACACCCCCAGTCCGCGCTCACCAGGGTGTCGGCGCCGCTGGCCAGCAGGTGGCGGGTCTTGTCCTCCACCATGGCCTGGCTGATGTGGGGATGGCGCACCGAGAAGGTGCCGCCAAAGCCGCAGCACTCGCTCTCGTAGGCCTGCTCGTGCAAGGTGACGCCCTCGAGCTGCCCCAGCAGGCTGCGGGCCGTGGTGTGCACCTGCATCTCGCGCCGGGCCGAGCAGGAGGTGTGCATGACGATACTCGCCCTCCCCACCCCCTGCCAGCGCACCCGGCAGATCCGGACCAGAAACTCGGTGAGCTCGAACACCCGCTCGCAAAACGCCGCCACCTCGGAGCTCTCGGGGAAGAGTCGGCGGTAGTGGTGATGCATCATGCCGCCGCAGGAGCCAGACAGCACCACCACAGGCCAGGGCTCGGGGAAGAGCGCCATCTGGCTTTGCGCCACCTGGCGCGCCTCCTCTTCATGGCCCGAGGTGTAGGCCGGCTGCCCGCAGCAGGTCTGTTTCTCGACAAAGTGCACCCTTATCCCCTCCCGCTCGAGCAGGGCGATGGCATCGAGCCCCGCCACCGGGTCGAACAGGTCCACCAGACAGGTGGCGTAGAGATAAACATCGGCCGGCTTGGCCGGATAGACCCGCATTACCTTCATCACTTGCTCTCCTTTACTTCAACTGCAGCAGTGCGTCCGAGACGTGGAAGCTGTACATGAGCGCCAACCCTATAAGGCCGGTGGCCAGCAGGTAGTAGAGGGTCGGCAGCGCCGTCTTGCGCAGCGTCGCCCCCTCGCGGCCCAAGAGGCCCACGGTGGCCGAGGCCGCCACCACGTTGTGGATGGCGATCATGTTGCCAGCCGCTGCGCCCACGGCTTGCAGCGCCAGCATGGCGGCGGTGGAGACCCCCAGGGTCTGGGCCACTTCAAACTGGAACTGGCTGAACATCATGTTCGATACCGTGTTGGAGCCGGCGATAAAGGCCCCCAGCGCGCCGATGGTGGCGCTGAGGGCCGGGAAGAACTCCCCCACCAGCCCGGCGGCAAAGTTGGCGGTGGTCACCGGCATGCTGGCGAGATCCGCCCCGTTGACGCCGGAGTTGATGAAGATGCGCACCATGGGCACGGTGAAGATCAGCACGAAGCCGGCGCCGATCAGGGTGCGGCTGGACTCCCCCAGTGCCCGCCCGAAGGGCGCCAGGGCACGGGCCTGAATGAGAGTGGCGAGCAGGGCGCAGAGCACCAGCAGGCCCCCCGGCAGGTAGAGCGGCTCAATCGACGCGCTCACGCCCTTCTCCCCCAAGAGGTCTGTGAAGGCGAGGCTCACCGACAAGAGGCTGGCCTTGAATGCCGGGCTCACCCGGCTCGCCACCAGCAGGAGCGCCAGCGCCACATAGGGGAGCCAGGCCAGCATGAGCGACATGGGGCGGCCGGCGGCCTCTTTGAGATCGAGCTTGAGGGAGCCCAGCCACTCGGCAGGCCACTCGTTCTCGGGGGCGAAATCCCAGGAGTTCTTGGGCACCAGAAAACCGGCTCGCGCCGCCGTCACCACCAGGGCCAGCCCCACCAGACCGCCGATGAGGGACGGGAACTCGGGGCCGAGCAGCATGCCGGTGAGGGCATAGGGGACGGTGAAGGCGAGCCCGGCGAAAATCGCGAAGGGCAGGATGGAGAGCCCCTCGGTCCAGCTGCGGTTGCGACCGAAGAAGCGGGTCAGCATCATCACCATCAGCACCGGCATCAGGGTGCCGACGGTGGCGTGAATGAGGGCCACGTTGGTGGTCACCTGTTGCAGGTAGATGTCCCAGCTGCTGCCACCGGCGCTCAGGGTCTGGCCGATGGCCTGGTTATCCAGCCCCTTGTTGATGCCCACCAGGATGGGGGTGCCCACCGCGCCGAACGACACCGGGGTGGACTGGATCATCATGCCGAGCAGCACGGCGGCGAGCGCCGGAAAGCCAATGGCCACCAGCAGGGGCGCGGCGATGGCGGCCGGGGTGCCAAAACCCGAGGCCCCTTCGATAAAGGCGCCGAAGCACCAGGCGATGATGATGGCCTGGATGCGCCTGTCCGGCGAGATGTTGGTAAAACCGCCGCGAATGGCGCTGATGGCACCGGTGTGTTTCAGGGTGTTGAGCATCAGGATGGCGCCGAACACGATCCAGAGCACGGTCACCGTGATCACCAGCCCCTGCAGGGTAGAGGCAAAGACCCGGGTCGGGCTCATCTGCCAGCCCCAGAGGGCGATGAACACGGTCAACAGGAAGGCGACGGGCATGGCGCGCTTGGCGGGCCAGTTGAGGCCGACCAGCAGCACGGCGGCCACCAGGATCGGCGAGAAGGCCACCAGGGCCAGCAGGGTGTCTGTCATCATTGCGTCCTTGTCCAGAGGGGTGCAGAGGCGCACCTTGTTGTTGTTTTGTTAAGCGGACGTGACCTTACCCTGTTCCTTTTTCGCGATATATGGAAATAATGAACAACATTCGTTCCAAAAGTTGATCAATATGGCCAGTACCGACGACCTCATCCTCTTCGCCCAGGTGGTGGAGGCCGGATCCTTCAGCAAGGTAGCTGAACAAAATTCCCTGACAAATTCAGTGGTTAGCAAGCGGATCGGGCGTCTTGAGGAGGAGCTCGGGGTCCAGCTCCTCTATCGCACCACCCGCCGGCTCACCCTGAGCGAGGCGGGCAAGGCGCTCTATCAAGGTGCCAAAAATGTGAAGGCCGCCGCACTGGACGCCTTCGACGCGGTGGCGGGATTTGGTGAAAAGGTGAGCGGTCATGTGCGGATGTCGGTGCCCACCATCTCGGGGGAGCTCTTGCTCGCCGATGCGGTGGCCGATTTTTGCCAGCAGCACCCGGGGCTCACGGTGGAGATGTCGCTCGACAACCGCTTCGTCAACCTGGTGGAAGAGGGGTTCGATCTGGTCATTCGCACCGGCTATCTGGATGACTCGAGCCTGATTGCCCGCCACATTCTCGACTCCCAGTGGGTGATCTGCGCCGCCCCCGCCTATGTGCGCCGCTTCGGGGCGCCGCGGGAGCCGTCGGATTTGCTCACCCACAACTGCCTGCGCTACGCCTACCAGAGCACGGGGGCCTCGGAGTGGGCTTTCAAGGGAGAAGAGGGAAACTATCTGGTGTCGGTGTCGGGGAGCTTTTCAACCGACAACGCCGGGGCCCTGCGCAAGGCGGCGCTGGGAGGACGCGGTATCGTCTATGTGCCGCGCTGTCTGGTCTATCACGACCTGATGCAGGGGGATCTGGTGGACTTGTTTCCCGACCGGGTGGGCAAGAAGCTCGGCATCTACGCCGTCTACCCCTTCACCCGCCAGCCGCCGCGCAAGATAAGGCTGCTCATCGAGCACATCCGCCAGCGCTATCTGGAAATTGGCCACTACTTCATCTGAGACCCTTGCCGGGCCTCAAAGGGCGGATGACGCCGCCTGACGGGAGAGAAACGCCAGGGACTGGCGGTTGAAGTGATCCGGCTGCTCCACGTTGCAGACGTGGCCGCACTTTTCGATGATTTCGAGGCAACTGTAAGGGTCGCGGGCTACCTGCTCGCGCACCGGTGCGAGGAACATGTGATCCTCCTCCCCCATCACGTAGAGGGTGGGAATGGGCAGGGCCCGCTCGCGAAAGTAGCGCATCAGGGGGTTCACCTCGGTGGCGAGACGGAACCAGCGCTTGAACTCCTTCTGGCACAGCTTTCTGGCCTCGCGCACGAAGAGGTTGCGGGACTCCTGATGGTGCTGGCGCGGCATGATGATGAAGGCGAACAGGCGGTAGAGCCACATGTAGGGCAGGAAGTGCTGGCCGAGGCGACCAAGCTGCACCAGCACCCGGGAGCGGATGTCGAGACGCAGGATGGCACCGCCGAGCACCATGCTCTTGACCCGCTCGGGGCGAAGCTCCGCCAAATGGCGAATGAGGATGGTGCCAAGGGAGATGCCGACAAAATGGGCGTGGGGGATGCGCAGGTGATCCAGCAGGCGCAGGATATCCTCGGTCACGGCCCGAAAGCTGTAGTGCCCCTTTACCACCTGCTGCAGCTGGTTGGACTGGCCGTGACCGCGAAGGTCCAGCAGCAGCACGTTGAAGTGCTCCCGGTAGGCCCGCAACTGCTTGAACCAGATGGAGGAGCTGCCGCCCGCACCGTGCACGAACACCACCCAATCCCGATCGGGACCCAGTTCAAAGGTCTTGTGGTACAACATCTCATGGGCTCCCGGGGTGATGGGGGGTATACTCGGCGCGCATATTAACAGAAGGCTCACCCCGGTGAACATGCTTCCACCATGATCGGACCAGCCTGGAGTCCCCATGACCCTCGTTCAATTGCGTGAATTTTTGCTCAGCCAGCCCGGCGCCACCGAGGACACCCCCTTCGGCCCGGAGATCCTGGTCTACCGCATCGCCGGCAAGATGTTTGCCCTGGTGGACTGGCAGGCGGAGCCCCTCTCCATCAACCTGAAGTGCGAACCCGAGCTCGCCCTGCTGCTGCGGGAGATCCACCCCGAGGTGAAACCGGGCTGGCACATGAACAAGCAGCACTGGAACACGGTGACCCTGAGTGAAGGCCTGTCTGACGATCTCTGGCAGGGCTGGATAGTCCACTCCTATGAGCGGGTGGTGGCGGGTCTGCCCAGGGCGAAGCGGCCCCAGGGCCCCCGCGCGACCATCAGGGAGGGTTGACCCATGCCGTCTCTTTCTTCTTCTCGCATCGTCCCCCTCGAGGAGGCGCACATACCAAGGCTGCTGGATCTGTTCGAGCAGTCGGTACGCCGCCTGGGGCCTGCACACTACAGCCCGGAGCAGGTGGAGCAGTGGGCCAGGGGGGCCCATCACCCGGGGCTTGCCAGCCAGTTGCGCGAGCACCATGGCTGGGTCATCGAGCAAGACGATGTGCCCCTTGGCTTTGCCACCCTGAGCGATGACGGTCATCTCAGCCTGCTCTACGTGAGCGCGGATCATCCGCGCCAGGGGCTCGGCACCCTGCTGCTGGAGCGGGTGCTGGCAGCCGCCAGCCAGATGGGGCTTGGCAGCCTCACCACGGAGGCGAGCGCCTTCAGCCTCGCCCTCTTCCTGCGTCACGGCTTCCTGCTGACCGGATTGGAGACGGTGGAGCGCGGCGGTGTCCAATTTATCCGCCATCGGCTCCACTTCCGCTTGCCATGACGGGTTCAGCCACTAAAATACGCACCATTTCCCCAAGGCAATGAAGAAAGGGCAGCCATCATGGTGGTAGAGAGCGACGGTTACATTGCGCTGATCGAGTATCTGGTAGAGAGTCTGGGTCTGTTCGAGAGCCAGCAACAAGGCGGCGGTGCCCAGACCATCGAGGATTTGGTGAGCAGCCGGGTGGCCGACAACCTGATGACCATCTGCGAGCAGAACCCCCAGCTCGACCCCAAGGTGCGCTTCCTGATCATGCAGGAGGCCGATGCCGTGGTCGCCGACCTGGAAGAGGTGCTCTCCGCCGTTTGGTTGTCCGCCCCCAGCGAAGCCCAGCAAGCCTTCCTCATCGAGTTCATCGACCTCATCAAGAACCTGTTCGACAGCACCATCGGCTGATCCCATCCCTGCCGTGACGGCAAGGGGACGAGATGCAATGAGGCGAGGAGTGAGGCGGGACGCCCAATGAAAAGGGCCGCCTCATCGGGCAGCCCTGCTTGCTAGCATTGTCAATTCATCGCGCTTGTCAGAGTAATGAATTTCGGGGCAAAAAATGTGTCTGGTCTTGGCAACCATCCGTGGTCGCTACCCTGTTGGTCAGCCAGGGTTCAGTTTAGTTCCCCACCTGACGCATTTTTTTCAATTATTTTTCATCACAATGACACGGGGGCCTGATGGCCCCCGTGGTATGCATTGATGCCTCAGCGATTCAGGCTGGGAGGCAGGCAGACACCGATGCCCCCCAGGCCGCAATACCCCTCGGGATTTTTCTCCAGATATTGCTGGTGATAATCCTCGGCATAGTAGAAGGGGGCCAGCGGCAGGATGCGGGTGGTGATGGTGCGCCCGTCACCGCTCGCCGTCATGGCCTGCTGGTAGGCGGCCAGGCTCTGCTGGGCAATCGCCTCCTGGGTGTCGTCCCCGACGAAGATGACGGAGCGATACTGGGTGCCGATGTCGCCACCCTGGCGCATCCCCTGGGCCGGATCATGGTGTTCCCAGAACAGCTTGACGAGATCCCCATAGCTGATGACCTTGGGATCGAACACCACCTGCACCGTCTCGGCGTGGCCGGTCAGGCCGCTGCACACCTCCTTGTAGGTGGGATTGGGGGTCAGCCCCCCCTGATACCCGGCGGCGGTGGAATAGACCCCGGGCTGCTGCCAGAACAGACGCTCCACACCCCAGAAACAGCCCATGCCGAACCAGGCAAGCTCCATCCCCTCGGGCCAGGGCCCCTGGGTCGGGTGGCCGTTTACTGCGTGCACCTGGCCAATCTCCAGCGCTTCCCGCCGTCCCGGCAGCGCCTCTGCCGGTGAAATAATCTGCTCCATATGCCCTGTCCTTGTATAAAACCCCGCGCAATGCGGCTGACGAAAAGGAACACCGAAGATATCAGGTTATTAGCCCGGATCAACCAGGGAGCGGCCCCCGGGGCTACCCTCCCGCCCTCGCCTGCGTCTCCCCCTCCCCGCCCGCACTGGTCAAAATGGCGACAAAAAAACATCAAGTCGATATTTAGTCTTGATTTGTGAATTTATTTTCATATATTGGGCAAATTGCTGCTTTTTTATGGAATGAAACACGTGCGTGAACGCGAACCCAGCCTGGTCCATGCCTTTCGGCAATCCACCCCCTATGTCAATGTGCACCGGGGTGCCACCTTCGTCCTGATGATCGGCGGGGAAGCCATTTGTCACCCCAATTTCGCCAACATCGTCAGCGACATCGCCCTGCTGCAGACCTTGGGGATCCGCCTGGTGCTGGTGTTTGGTTCGCGTCCGCAAAATGACGAGGCCCTGGCCCGCGCCGGCATTCAGGCCCAGTATCACAAGCGGATCCGGGTCACCGACGATGCCAGTTTCGCCATCATCAAGCAGGTGTGCGGCGGTCTGCAATACGACATCACCGCCCAGCTCTCCATGGGCCTCGCCAACACCCCCATGCAGGGGGCCCGCATCAGCGTGGTGAGCGGCAACTTCGTCACCGCCCAGCCGCTGGGTGTGGATGACGGCATCGACTTCTGCCACAGCGGCCGGGTGCGTCGCATCGATGTGGAGGGGATCACCCGCCAGCTGGATCAGCACGGCCTGGTGCTCATCTCCCCCATCGGCTGCTCGGTCACCGGCGAGAGCTTCAACCTGAGCTCGGAAGAGGTAGCCCGCCGGGTGGCGGTGGATCTCAAAGCCGACAAGCTCATCTGCTTCAGCAGCACCCAGGGGGTAATGGACAGGCACGGGGAGGCCATCTCCGAGCTCTTCCCCGAGCAGGCCGAAGAGCTGCTGGTGGCGCTGGAGCAGGCGGGGGAAGAGATGTCAGGCACCGCCCGCTACCTGCGCGCGGCCATCGCCTCCTGCCGGGGTGGCGTGCCCCGCTCCCACCTGGTGAGCTATCAGGACGACGGCGCCATGCTGCAGGAGCTGTTCAGCCGCGAGGGGCTGGGTACCCAGATCGTGCGCGAAAGCGCCGAGCGGGCCCGGGCCGCCACCATTGAAGACATCGGCGGCATCCTGGATCTCATCCGTCCGCTGGAGGAGGAAGGGATCCTGGTGCGCCGCTCCCGGGAGCAGCTGGAGATGGAGATAGACAAGTTCACCATCATCGAGCGGGACGGCCTCATCATCGGCTGCGCCGCCCTCTATTGCTTCATGGAAGAAGCCATGGCCGAGATGGCCTGCGTCGCCATCCACCCGGAGTATCGCAACTCCAACCGGGGAGACACCCTGATCGCCAAGGTGGCCGAGCGGGCCAAGCGGCTCGGCATCCGTCGCCTGTTCGTACTCACCACCCGCTCCATCCACTGGTTCCGGGAGCGGGGCTTCGATCCCCTGGAAGTCGAAGATCTGCCGGTGGAGCGCCAGCGCTTCTACAACTGGCAGCGTCGCTCCAAGGTTTTGTCCAAGACCATTTCGTAACTGATTGATCTTGTGCCTGGTTACCGTCAATTTTGTTCTTTTTTACGAACTCGATTGACAGTGCAATCCAGACCAAGGTATTTGTACATGCACGCCACCTGTCACAGGTGGCACCAGAAGAGGAGCGCTGCCCAGGCAGCCCAGGGGAGGACACCAGTGTCCGGTGAACTTGGGTCAGGGGGAGCAGCGCCGAGACGAGGCGAGTGACTGGACACCGCCACGTCGGCTGCGGGGGCTGAATCCCCCGGGTTGTCATCGGTAGTGGTCATCCCACACCGCGCCCCACTTGGGGCGGGTACGGGATGGGCTCTGCAGGTGGAGTGCTTCTGGCCGGGATCCTCGCGTTTTCCTGCCATTTTTTGCCTCCTCCTCTCTATTTGCCCGATGAAACCGGATTTTCACCTTGAGACAGGAGTATGCAATGAACCCGATCAATGTCGCCAAGTTTGGCGGAACCAGCGTCGCCAATGCCGCGGCCATGAACCACTGCGCCGACGTGGTGCTGGCCAATCCGGCGACCCGGGTGGTGGTGCTGAGCGCCAGCGCCGGCGTCACCAACCTGCTGGTGAGCCTGGCTCAGGGTGAACTGGACGAAGCCGGACAGGATGCCCAGCTTGCCAGGCTTGCCGACATCCAGCTGGCCATTCTGGCCGCCCTTGGCAACCCGAGCGACGTGAGCGCCCTCATCCATGCCCAGCTCGGCGACATTCGCACCATGGCCCGTCAGGCCAGTCAGCAAACCGACGCCGAACTCGCCGATCGCCTCATCGCCTGCGGCGAGCTGATGTCCACCCGTCTCTTTACCGAACTCCTGCACCAGCGCGGGGTCAAGGCCCAGTGGCAGGATGCGCGCCAACTGCTGCGCACCGACAGCCGCTTTGGCAAGGCCACCGTGGATCTCGCGGCGACCCGCGCCCTCTGCCAGCAGGCGGTGGGCCCGTTGCTGGGTGACAGCCTGGTCATCACCCAGGGCTTCATCGGTGCCGACGGCGATGGTCGCACCACCACCCTCGGCCGTGGCGGCTCCGACTACAGCGCGGCCCTCCTGGCCGAGGCACTGGACGCAGGCAGCATCGAGATCTGGACCGACGTGCCCGGCATCTACACCACGGATCCCCGCCTGGTTACCCGCGCCCGCCCCATCCCCGAAATCAGCTTCGTGGAGGCGGCGGAGATGGCCACCTTCGGAGCCAAGGTGCTGCACCCGGCCACCCTGCAACCCGCGCTGCGCCAGGACATCCCGGTGTTCGTGGGCTCCGCCAAGGATCCCGCCGCCGGTGGCACCTGGATCCGCGCCACCACCCGCAGCAACCCGCTGTTCCGGGCCGTGGCCCTGCGCCGCCAGCAGGTGCTGGTGACCCTGCACAGCCTCAACATGTTCCACGCCTACGGCTTCCTGGCCGAGGTGTTCGGCATCCTGGCCCGTCACCGCATCTCGGTGGATCTCATCACCACCTCCGAGGTGAGCGTCTCCCTGACCCTGGATCACACCGGCAGCCAGAGCAACGGCGAACCCATCCTGAACGACAAGGTGCTGGCGGAGCTCGGCCAGCTGTGCAAGGTGGAAGTGGAGACCGGCTTCGCCCTGGTGGCGCTCATCGGCAACCGCATGAGCGAAGCGGCCGGGGTGGGCAGCCAGGTGTTCGACGCCATCCGCGAGCACAACATCCGGATGATCTGCTACGGCGCCAGCGCCCACAACCTCTGCTTCCTGGTCAAAGAGGACGAGGCGGGCCACATCGTCAACTGCCTGCACCGGGAACTGCTCGACTGAGTCGCCCCAGCGCTGGCACACAACGAGCCTCCTCCGCCCCATCACACCCGGGGCGGCCTTCCCCACTCAGCAAAGAGGGGCGCCGCGGCGCCCCTCTTGTCACTCTTCTTTCACCATCAGCTGGTGACCAGGGTGGCCCGGGTGGGCAGCAGATTGGCCCGGATCTGCTCGCGCAGCCCTCCCAGCCGTTGCAGCAACCCGGCCTGACCGAGCCCCGCTTCGTCAGGGGCCAGATTGTCCACCAGGGCCGGGAAGTGGTCCCGTACCGCCTGCTCCAGCCAGTCGAGGCGGCGCAGGGTGAGCGGGCCGCAGCTCTTGCCGCTGAGGTCGTCCAGGATGTCGAGCCGATGGCTGCGGTACATGTCGCGCCACCAGTTGGCCGCCAGCGCCTCGTCGCTTGCCAGCGCCGCACTCCACTCCCCCACCAGTCCCTGCATCCGCGCCAGCACGGGGGCGCTCGCCCCCTCCCGCGACAGGTATTGCAGCTCTCCCCTGGCCCAGGCGAGGCAGAGCTCGCGCCAGCGGCGAAACAGCGGCAAGGGATCCGCCTCGTCCAGCCAGAGCCCGGAGAGGGTGCGGGTTTCCAGCCGCTCAGGCACGTGGAAGTCGGGATCGGTGAGGCCGTTGGAATTGAACTCGTGCAGGGGATCGAAGGGCCACATGTAGCCAAAATCGAACACCGAGATATGCTGGCCGTCATCCAGCAGGTTGCCCGGGCTCGGATCCCAGTCAAACCAGCCCCAGCGGGCCAGCTCCGCCTCCACCGCCAGCATCTGCGCCAGGTTGCGCTCGCAGAGCGTGCGCACCGGCTCCCCCCGCAGCCAGGGGGAGACCAGCACCCCGGCCCGGGCGGAGCCGAAACTGGTACAGACCACGTTGGAGAGGATGGTGGGGTGCAGTTCCCGCAGGCTCTCTATCTCCCGACGCCGCTCCAGCTCGGTGAGAAAGGCGGTCTTGCCGTCCACATTGGCCACCAGAGAGTCCTGGCGGCAGCGTTTCAGGCACCAGTGGTGCCCCTCCACCTTGAGATGGAACACCTCGGCGGTGAGCCCGTGACCGTAGACCTTGACGACGTCCGGGTGATCCTCGGTCAGCCGGACGAGCTGGGGCAGCGGCAGGGGGCAGTCCCGCTCCCGCCCGATCCGGATCTCTTCTTTGCTCTCCAGCATCTGGAGCAATCTGGCCTGACGCGCCGCAACTTTGGGATTCATACATGTACCTCCAACCGTTACTGAGAGACTAAACAGCGCCCCCCTCCCAGACCAGCAGCAAAGGCTCATGATGACGCTTTCATCACAGAATGAGTGCCCCTGGCGGATCGGGATCACAAATTGCTTCACAGTGCTCATCACGGAATATTCATCTTGTTGTCATTAAATTGACATCAAGGAACAAGCCACGCACCATCGGGTCAAAATAGAGGCAGTCGTCGCTGCCATGACCGCTCCAAGGATGAGCCCTTATGAATGCCCCCGTCACCGGCCACCGCCCCGCCTCCCAGCCCCTGGCCGGGCTGTTGCTGGCTCTGCTGACCGCCCTGCTGCTGCTGACCCTCGCCCTGCCGCTGCTCAACCCCGTCA
The DNA here is from genome assembly GCF_040907765.1 of Aeromonas sp. s9. Lineage (NCBI taxonomy): Bacteria > Pseudomonadati > Pseudomonadota > Gammaproteobacteria > Aeromonadales > Aeromonadaceae > Aeromonas > Aeromonas sp. s9. The sequence continues at coordinate 49,561 of NZ_JBFOCK010000067.1, read as the reverse complement.
GCTGGCTCGGGCGTGCCGCCCCCCTCATTCTGGGCCCGGCGGATCAGCCCATCGCTACCCTCAATCGCTACAGCCTGCTCTACAAAAGTGACAACCGGGGCTTCTATCTGGTGGTGCGCAGCCAGTGGCAACTGCTCAAACCCCTGCAGGAGGGGGACAAGGTGCGGGTGGAGCTGCTCAACGACAAAGGGGTGCGCATCGATCAGCTGAGCCAGGCGGTGGACAAGCGCCAGAAGTGCCGCAAGGAGCGCTGCACCCTGAGCCTCAACAGCGCCCTGCGCGCTCCCGACGACGCCCTGGACAGCCGCTACCAGCTGCGCATCGGGCTGCTGCTGGCAGACAGGCCGGAGAGCGCCGAATACAGCCAGATCCTCCAGACCCTGCCGGAGCGCGGTTTCAACCTCCTCTACCTGATGACCAGCCTGCTGCTGGTGCTGCTGGTGAGTGCCGCCGTGCTCAAGGCACTGCTGCCGCGGCTGCGCCGAAGCTACCGCGCCCGGGTGGCAGGCAGCCTGCTGCTCGGCAACCTCACCTTCGTGCTGCTCCACGGCTTCGTGGTGTTCAAGCTGGGGGAATTCCTGTTCTGGTCGGGCTTTCGGCCCGAGCACTACTACCTCGCCTGGGGCAGCATGGTGCTGGGCTGGAGCCTCTGCGCCCTCGCGGGCTTCAGCCTCTATATGGGGCTGCTCTTCACCGCCCTCTCGGGCATCGGGCTGCTCGCCAACTTCATGAAGATCGCCATCTACGGGGTGCCGCTGGGGGGGGACGATCTGGGCAACCTGCTGGCCCTGCTGCACATCCTGCTCGATCAGCACCCTGTGGTGCCGGTGCTCGTCGTGCTGGGGCTCCTTTTTCTGGTGTGGCGTTTTGCCCTCTCCCGCTGGATCCTGCGGGGCTTGCTGCGCACCGCCGCCGCCACCGCCGCCTTCTTCGCCCTCTGCGTGTTCGCCACCCAGACCGGCAACAAGCTGCTCGGGGCCAACATCCGCTACGTGGACAGGGCGGTGAACTACCACAGGGACATCATCCGCGCCGGCCCCGGCCTCTACCTGTTCAACCTGGTGGACGAGATGCTGCAAAGCGGCAACGTGTTTCGCTACCCCTTGCAGATCAACGAGCGCACCCCGGAGCTGAGCCTGCCCGCCCAGCCCAGGGCACCCCGCTTCGATCTGGTGATCGTGCTGCAATACGAGTCACTCTGGCTTGACTGGCAGGGCCGTCTCTGCGCCCCCGCCCCCACCTTGAGCCTGCCCGCCAGCGTGGCCCAATGGCGCAAGACCATCCACTCCCCCACCACGGGCGGCATGACGGTACTGGCGGAGTTCGAGATGAACACCGGCCTGCCGGTGGGCCTGCTCAAACAGGGGGTGGTGCCCTACTACTACCTCTCGGACAAGGTGCCCGGCCTTGCGCGCAGCGCAGCCCAAAGCGGCTACCAGACCCTGTTCGCCCACCCCTATGTGGAGAAGTTCTGGGGCCGCGCCAAGGCGATCCCGGCCCTCGGCTACCAGGAGCGCTGGTTCGATACCCGCTTCACCGCCCTCGAGCACAAGGGGCTCTACATCTCCGACGATGCCCTCATCGATCACCTGCTCAAACGCAGCAACCAGGACGATCAGCCCCTGTTCGCCTACGCGGTCACCATGCAGGGGCACGGCCCCTTCGACGGGGATCGCTACCGGGCCCAGCAGCACAGCGGCGCCTGCCCGGATCAGAGCCCGGCGGATACCCAGTTGCTCAACACCTACTACACCGGGGTGGTGGACGCCATGGCCTCCCTGGAGCGGCTGCTCAAGACCCTGGACAACTCCGGCAAGCGCTACCTGGTGGTGGCCTTCGGGGACCACCAGCCCTTCCTGATGTCGGCCGGCAAGGGCATCCACGGCGCCAAACCGCCACGGGATGCCAGCTACCAGATCCCCATGATGGCCTTCACCCGGGCCGGGGACGGGCTGGATCTCGCCCGCCAGTTCGACCCGGTGCGCCAGCTCTACCAGATGGGCCAGGCCACAAGGCAACTGCTGGCGGGGGACCTCACCCCCATCCGGGACCAACCCCTGCTCCACCCGGTGCTCGGGGAGGAGAAAGGCTTCGACCCCTCCCCCCTGGTGCCGCAGATCCGCGCCAGCTTCCGGCCCGATGCATTGCCCTGATCGATTGAGACACGAGGGACACAGATCCTTGCAACACCTTCCGGGCCGATGCCCTGCCCTGATCCGCAGCGAACTAGCAGACGACAAAGAGGTCGCCCGGGCGACCTCTTTTTATGGGCGGGATGCGAGTACAGTGCCGCCTGCACCTCGCCATGTCCGTCCCGACCTGGGCTCTGCGACCCCTGACAGGTCATTTTTTGTTTAGATATATCAAACGATAACTCATTATCGAATAGCAAAATTGAACAACTTTGCCGACCTTCAGGCCCTGTGCCTCCCCATGTTCCCGCACCTTCTCCGGGCCGGGCCATTTTCTCCCTCATTCCCGGCCAGCCCAGAGCCATCGGAGCGTTCGATACGTTCAGGCCTTGAGCCCCACTCACTTGCGCCCACCTTTGCGCGTCACACCCAGCAAAAAGCCGACCTCGGGGTCGGCTTGTGACGGGGCGTTTGGCCATGCAGGGCCGGGCACTGGCGGGCTAGATCACCACGGCGGTGCCGCTGATACTGACCATCAGCATGCTGCCGTTCTGGCCCACCACCTCGTAGTCGATGTCGATGCCCACCACGGCGTTGGCCCCCAGCGCCTGGGCACGCTCCTTGAGCTCCTCGAAGGCGATCTCCCGGGCCCGGGCCAGCTCTTTTTCGTAGGCGCCGGAGCGACCGCCGATGATGTCGCGGATGCCGGCGAACAGATCCTTGAAGATGTTGGCGCCGAGGATGGCTTCGCCCACGACGATGCCGCGGTACTCGCGAATGGTCTTGCCTTCCAGGGTGGGGGTGGTTGAGAGGATCATGAGGTCTCCTGTGAGTTGGGCTGGGTGCGCGAAGCACCGTTGCCGTCATGGTAGCAAGGTGTTGGCCAAAGCATAAGCCCGGCGTGGTCAGGGGCTTCAAGCACAGCGCCCGCCAGTTTCATCAAGGTGCCATCCATACGGCCTGTGTCGTGCCACTTTCCCCCGCACAGCGACCTTGGGCTCCGGTGCTGGGGAGAGGGCTTCCGGCCACGATGAAAGCGGGGCCTTGATGATGCAGACACGACGGCAGCTGCACCGGCCCTCTGCGTCTTCGCCCTGAACGGCGGCAGGCGCTGCCAGGAGCGCCCCGCGTCGGCCATAAAAAAAGGAGAGGCAAGCCTCTCCTTTCTGATGTTCGCAGCGGCAGCCGCCATGCACTCAGTGCAGCTTCATGCTCGGGCGCAGCACCCGGTTGATGCGGCCCACCAGCATGATGAGGCCGGTCTTGATGTAGCCGTGCAGGGCCACCTGGTGCATCCGGTAGAGGGAGATGTAGACGATGCGCGCGATGTAGCCCTCCACCATCATGGAGCCCCGCATCAGGTTGCCCATCAGGCTGCCCACGGTGGAGAAGCGGCTCAAGGAGACCAGGGAGCCGTGATCGTGATAGCGGTAGGGCTTCATCTCGCCGCCATTCATCTTGGCCAGGATGTTCTTGAACGCCTGGGTCGCCATCTGGTGGGCGGACTGGGCGCGGGGCGGCACGAACTTGCCGTCCGGCTGCGGGCAGGCGGCGCAGTCGCCGATGACGAAGATGTTCTCGTCCCGGGTGGTCTGCAGGGTCTCGTGGACCACCAGCTGGTTGATGCGGTTGGTTTCCAGGCCCGCGATCTCCTTCATGAAGTCCGGCGCCTTGATGCCCGCGGCCCACACCATGAGGTCTGCTTCAATCAGCTCCCCATCCTTGGTGTGCAGGCCCTCGGCGGTCGCCTCGGTGATCATGGTGGCGGTGCGCACGTCCACGCCCAGCTTCACCAGCTCCTGATGGGCGGAGCCGCTGATGCGCTCCGGCAGGGCCGGCAGGATGCGAGGGCCCGCTTCCACCAGGGTCACCTTCAGGCTGTCTGTGGTGAGGTTCTTGAAGCCGTAGGCGTAGAGCTGCTCCACCGCGTTGTAGAGCTCGGCGGAGAGCTCGACGCCGGTGGCGCCGCCGCCGACGATGGCGATCTTCACCTTGTCACCGGGCTGGTATTCGGTGGCGAACTGCAGGAAGCGGTTCATCATGCTGTTGTAGAAGCGGTGCGCCTGGGAGGGGCTGTCCAGGAAGATGCAGTGATCCTTGATGCCCTTGGTGTTGAAGTCGTTGGAGACGGAGCCGATGGCCATCACCAGGATGTCGTAAGCCACTTCCCGCTCGTTGACCACCAGGGCGCCGCTCTCGTCGTGGATCGGCGCCAGCACGATGCGTTTCTCGTCGCGCTTGATGTCGGTCAGGCTGCCGAGCTGGAATTCAAAGCCGTGGTTCTTGGCGTGGGACTGGTAGCTCAGGGCATCGATGCCCGCATCCATGGAGCCGGTGGCCACTTCGTGCAGCAGGGGTTTCCACAGGTGGGTGCGATTGCGATCCACCAGGGTGATCCTGGCCTTGTTCTTCTTGCCCAGCTTGCGGCCCAGGCTGGTCGCAAGCTCGAGACCACCGGCGCCACCGCCTACAACGACAATATTCATCATGATGATTTTCCTTGGTTCCTCAAAACGAAAGGGAGCCATTGGCTCCCTAAAACGAAATCGGTTGACGTGATGGCTCAGGCTTCTTTGAAGGCCTTCATCCGTTGCAGATGGTGCGAGATGTTCTTGAACTTATGGGTCTCGCGCTCATCCCATACGATGTCGTAATAGTTCTTCAATTCACGTTCAGTGTCCCGATTATCGCGGATTTCATCCTGAACGGAAAGGATGCACAGGCAGTTTCCTGAATTTTTATTACGAAATTCGGTTACACACTTGGTGCCGATGTCCTCGTACTCCTCCGGCCTGTCGATCTTGCCCTGCATGTTCTCTTCCGGGTGCAGATTGGGGTTGAAGACCACCTGCTTGATGCCGCACAGAAACCCGATCCGCTCGCTCCAGTAGCCACCCAGGCCCACGCCGCAGATGAGGGGTTTGGGATCGGTGCTCATGTCGAGCTGCTTCTTCACTTCCTTGAGCAGGTGGCTCATGTCGTGGCGGGGGTGAACCGTGCTGTAGTGCACGAAACGCACATCATCATCGATAAACTGCAACTGCAGCACTTTTTCATGATTGCCGGGGCTGGTGGCATCAAAGCCATGCAGATAGATGATCATGGACAAGACCTCAAAAACTGTGTCGGTTCTATCGAAACTACCCCAGCGACAGGGCCTTGCGCCACCAAAACATCCCACTTTCTTGCTTTGGATCACGCCCCTTCGGGCCACCAAACCGCGCGTCGGGGCCGCTGTGGCAGCGCCATGCCCCGGCGGGACATGGCGCAAACCGGGTCTGGCGAGGTTAACTGCCGCACTGGGCGAAGCGCGCCACCGCCGCTTCCACCAGGGCCAGGCTCCCCTGCCAGAAGGCGGGTTTTCGAATGTCCTGCCCCAAATGCCGTTCGACCAGTTCTTCGGCGCTCATGCGACCGGTGTCTCGCAGCAGGGCGCGGTAGGCCTTCGCCACCCCCGCCTCCCCTGCGGCCTGGCGGCTCATCAGTTGCTGATAGACCCCGAGGCTGAACAGATAGCCAAAGAGGTAGGGGTAGTTGTAAAAACCGAAGCCCGCGATGGAGAAGTGCGCCTTGGCGGCCCAGAACAGGGGGTGATAGCGATCGAGGCTCTGCTCGTACCAGCGCCCCCAGGCCTCGTCGGTGAGCCCCTTGAGCCGGGCCGACGACACATAGCCCTGCTCGCGCTCGGCCACCAGGGCCCGCTCGAAGTCGAAGCGGGCCGGGATGTTGACCAGGAAGGTGGCGGCGCCGTCGGCATCCGCCCAGGCGATGGCCAGACGCTCCTCGGCGCTTCGGGCCTGCTCGTAGAGGGCGCTGCGCACCAGGGTCTCCGCGAAGATGGAGGCGGTCTCCGCGAGCGTCATGGGGTAGCTGCGCTGGCTCATGGGCAAGTCGCGGATGAGCCAGTTGTGCCAGGCGTGACCGAGCTCGTGGGCCAGCGTGATGACGTTGTCCATGGTGCCCGCATAGGTGATGAAGACCCGCGGCTCCACCGGCTCGGCAAACTTGGTGCAATAGGCCCCGGTGCGCCGGTTGGGGGTGGGGGCGGCATCAATCCAGCCGCGCTCGGCCATCATGCGGGCAAAGTCCCCCATCTCGGGGTCAAAGCGCGCGAAGGCCTGGGCGATGATGTCGACCGCCTCCTCGAAGGGGATCTCCCGGCGGCTGGCGGCAGGGGGCGGCGCAAAGAGATCCTCCGGCCCCAGCACCTCGAGGCCGAGGTGACCGGCCATCAGCCCCAGAGCCCGCTGGCCCAGATGACGGGCCTGCCAGGTCTCCGCCATCAGGGTATCTAGGGTCGCCCGCTCGATGTGGCTCTGGTGGCAGGAAACGTCCAGGGCATCGAGGCGCCGGTGTTTGCCGCGCTGGCGCGAGAGCTCCAGGCGCCAGCCGTTGAGGGCGTTGAGGATGGCCGCCACCGTCTCCTGCTCCCCTTCCCAGCCGGCGCTGATGGCATCGAAGGCCTCTTTGCGCAGGGCCCGATCCGGGCTGGAGAGCAGGTTGCTCGCCTCCGCCAGCCCCATCTCGCGACCCGCGATCACCAGCCTTATCTTGCCCACCAGATCGTTGTAGAGGTTGCCCCAGGCGTGCAGGCCATCGGTGCCAAGGCCGATGACCAGTTGCTCCGCCTCCACCGGCAGCCGCTGATCCTGCAGGCGGCGCTCGTGGCGCAGCCGGTACCCCTCCTCCCCGAGCAGGGGGTCGGCCATCAGTTGCTCAAACTCGGGCGCAGGCAGCCCCAGCATCAGATCTTCGATGGGGGCAAGCGTCTTGAACAGATCCGCATTGAGGGCTCGGGCCCGGGAGGCAACCTGCTTGGCGAGGGGATCCCGGGCGTCCTGGCTCCCCTTGCAGGCGGCCAGCACGGCGATATTCCAGCCGATGTCGCGAATGCGCCGGGCCCGCAGGCGTACCTCCCTGAGGAAGTCCTGCAAGGCGCCTGGGGTGCGAGGCACCTGGGCCAGTCCCTCGATAAAACCGCTCAGCTCGGCTAGGCTGGCGCGGGCCAGGCTCATGTCCGCCTCGAGGACACAGCTGTCGAGGGAGGGGTAGATGTGATCATTTTGCCACTGCTGTGGATAGACTCGTTGTTGCATCGAACGCTCATCGTCAGGGACGGGCCTGGCCCGTCGTGAAATCCAGGTGGCCAGAGCCACCACCTTCGCGGGCAGGCATCACACCAGCCGCTCGAGGCGCACCACCGCCTCTTCCACATAGCGCAGACTCTCCTGCCAGAACCCGGGTTCGCGGATGTCGACCCCCAGGTGCTTCTCCACCAGCGCCTCGGCGCTCATGCGGCCGGTATCTCGCAGCAGGGCGCGATAGGCGGGCACAAACTCGCCCCCGGCCCGCGCATGCTGGGCATAGAGCCCCAGGCTGAAGAGATAGCCAAACAGATAGGGGTAGTTGTAGAACCCGGACTCGGCGATGGAGAAGTGGCCCTTGCTGGCCCAGAACAGCTCGTCATACTGGCTGAGGGCGTCACCATAGCACTGCTGCTGCGCCGATTTCATCATCTCCCGCATCTGGCTCGCCCCCACGTAACCCGCCTCCCGCGCCGTCACCAGGGCGCGCTCGAAGGCAAAGCGGGCGGGGATGTCGAGCAGCAGGCTCGCGGCCCGCTCCCCGTCCAGCCAGGCGATGGCCCGGCGCTGCTCCACCTTGTCGGTGGCGGCCAGCAGGGCATCGCGCACCAGGATCTCGGCAAAGAGGGAGGCTGTCTCCGCCAGCGTCTTGGGGTAGCCCCGCTGCTCGAAGGGAAGATCCCGCAGCAACCAGCTGTGCCAGGCATGACCGAGCTCATGGGCCAGGGTGATGACGTTGTCCATGGTCCCCTCGAAGGTGAGGAAGACCCTTGGCTCGGGCGGATCGGCATACTCGGTGCAATAGGCGCCGCTTCGCCTGTGCTCGCTCGGGGCGGCATCGATCCACCCCTTGTCGGCCATCATGCGGACAAACGCCCCCATCTCGGGATCGAAGGCGGCAAAAGCCTCCATCACCAGATTCAGCGCCTGCTCGAAGCCGAACTTGCCGTGCATGGCCTGGGGCGCCGGGGCAAAGAGATCCCAGGGGGCGAAGTCGGTGATCTGCTGGGCGCAGGCCATGGCCCGCAAGGCTCGGCGCCCGAGCTCCCTGTGCTCCCCGGCCGCCGCCATCAGAGTCTCCAGGGTCGCGCCCGTGATGTGCTCCTGATGGCAGGTGACCTCGAGGGCATCCAGCCTGCGCCCCTTGCCACGCTGGCGGCCGAGCTCGTTGCGCCAGCCGTTGATGGCGTTGAGAATGGCGGCCACCGTCTCCTGCTCCGCCTCCCAGGCGCCCTGGATGGCGTGCCAGGCACTGGCGCGCCGTGCCCTGTCCGGGTGGGCGAGCAGGTTGTCCGCCTGGGCAAGCCCCATGGGCACCCCCTCCACCACCGGCAGCAGCCGCCCCACCAGGTTGTCGTAGAGATCCCCCCACCCCTGCAGGCCGTCCACCGCCAACCCCTCGATGATCTGCTCGCTCTCGAGCGAAAGCCACTGATCCTGCAGCGCTCTGTCGTGATGGATCTGGTAGGCCAGCTCGAAGAGTTCGGGATCTTGCAGCAGGGTGCGCACCAGTGACTCGGGGGCGCGAACCCAAAACAGGTCCACCGGCTTGCTGCGCTGGGCCAGGGTCGCCTCCAGCTGCTGGCCCCGGGAGAGCAGTACCCGGGCCTCCTCGTCGCGCCCGTTCTGGCTCAGCCGGTTGTAACCATAGACCTGGCTGTTCCAGGCCAGGGTCTTCACCCCGTTGGCCTCGCGGCGGATGGCCCGCAGCAGGTGGCGCAGGGCATTGGCATCCGCAACGGGATGGGCGGGATCCGGCAGGTCCGCCAGGAGGGCGTCAAGCCGGGTGAGGGCGCGGGCAGCCTCCTGGAAGGCGGCCTCGATGGCAGGATCGTCGGGGGCGGCATAGATGTGATCATCTCGCCAAACGGGTGGTTTCATGGTTGTCCTTGTCTGTTTGCGTCCATATCGGGTCACCCCGCCTCTGCGGGCGGGTGAAACCGGATAGTACGAAGGGGGCCAGGCACTTGCCTAGCCCCCATTCGAGGCAACCAGCAGAAGAGCGCCCCCGGGTGCGACGGCCCCTGTCGGCCCTCCCCCGACAAGCGGCCTATTTGGCGGGCTGAAGCTTGCTCACCAGGGTCATGGCCACCACCAGCACCAGCCCTGCCACCACGCCGGCCAGGGCGCTCAGCAGGGTGGGCGTCACCACGGCCAGTACCCCGCCGACCCCGGGCAGGGCGGCCACCATGTCCGCCGTCCCTTCGATGAGGTGATGGAGGAAGGGCCAGCCATGGACCAGAATGCCGCCGCCGACCATGAACATGGCGATGGTGCCCACCAGGGCAAGCAGGTGCATCAGACGGGGCGCCGTCACCAGCAGCCCCTGCCCCACCGCCCGGCGCACGGCGCCGCCATCGGGCTTTTGCAACAGGTGCAGACCGATGTCGTCGAGCTTGACGATGAGCCCCACCAGGCCATAGACCCCGACGGTCATCAGCAGGGCGATGCCCGCCACCACGGCGATCTGCAGGCCCAGGCTCGCCCCCTGCACGGTACCGAGGGCGATGACGATGATCTCCGCCGAGAGGATGAAATCGGTGCGAATGGCCCCCTTCACCTTCTGGCGCTCATAGGCCGCCAGATCCTCGGGCACCGGCGCCGCCTGATGCGCCTCTTCCTCGTGGGGCAGGAACTTGTGGACCAGCTTCTCCGCCCCCTCGAAACAGAGGTAGGCCCCCCCCAGCATCAGGAGCGGGGTGATGAGCCAGGGGATAAGAGCACTGATGGCGATGGCGGCAGGCACCAGAATGAGCTTGTTGCGAAACGACCCCTTGGCCACCGCCCACACCACCGGCAGCTCACGCTCGGCCCGCACCCCGGAGACCTGCTCTGCATTGAGGGCGAGATCGTCCCCCAGCACCCCGGCCGTCTTCTTCGCCGCCACCTTGGTCATCAGGGCGACATCATCGAGCACGCTGGCAATATCATCGAGCAGGGTCAACAAACTGGCTCCGGCCATATCTGGCATTCCTTCTATTGAGTGGGACACATCCGGGCTGCCCCGGTCAGGGTGATGAGGGGGTCAGGGGATCACGGGCCCATCCGGGGATCACCCTTTGGGGCAAAAGATGGCACAGTGTAACGGGAAGCCGCCACGGCTGCAGCCCCCCATGGCAGATCCCCTGCTCCGTTTTCACCTCACGGCCACCGGCCCAAGGAGTTCCCATGCAACCCTGGCAACCTCTGCTCGATTTCTGGTTTGGCGATGACGCAGACGACGCCCCCCGTGCCGCCCGTCAGGCCCCCCTCTGGTGGGGCAAGAGCAGCGAGACCGATGCCCTGCTGGCCTCACGCTTCGGCGAACTGGCGGCCCGTGCCGCAGCGGGCGAGCTCGCCCGTTGGGAGGACGATCCCGCAGGGCGCCTGGCCCTCATCCTGCTGCTGGACCAGCTGCCGCGAAACCTTCACCGCAACACCCCCGCCGCCTTCGCCCAGGACGACAAGGCCAGGGCGCTGTGCCTCAAGGGGCTCACCCTCGGGGTCGACAAGGGGCTCTCGCCGCTGGCCCGGGTCTTCTTCTATCTGCCCCTCGAGCACGCGGAGTCCAGAGAGCAGCAGTCCAGAAGCGTCGCCCTGTTCGAGGCGCTGGCCGACGAGCAGGCCACAGGCCCGGCCCGGGCCACCTTCGAAGGCTTTGCCGACTTTGCCCGGCGCCACCAGGTGATCGTCGATCGCTTTGGCCGCTTCCCCCACCGCAAAGCCATCCTGAGCAGGGCGAGCACGTAGGAAGAGGCCGCCTTCCTGCAACAGCCCGGTTCGGGGTTCTGACATAAAAAAATCCCCGCCATGGGCATGGCGGGGAGAGAACAACCGATCCGCACCTCACTGGATGCGATAGCGGGAGATCTGCTGGTGGATATTCTCCGTGGTCACGTTCAGCTCCTCTGCGGCGGCGGAGGTCTCCTCCGCCGTGCTGCTGGTCTGCTGCACCACCTGGGCTATCTGCTCGACCTGGAGGGCGATGGATTCCGCCGCCGAGGTCTGCTCGCGGATGGCCAGGGTGATCTCGCCGACCTGATCCATGACGCGATGGGAGGCCTGGCGGATCTGGGTGATGATGGCCCCGCTTTCCGTCGCCATGGCCACCCCTTGCGCCACCTTCTCCTCCACCAGGACCATTCTGGCCACCGTGGCCTCGGACCCTTGCTGGATAGCCTCCACCGTCCTTGAGATCTCCTGGGTCGACTGGGCCGTCCGCTCCGCCAGCTTGCGCACCTCGTCTGCGACCACCGCAAAGCCGCGTCCCTGCTCACCGGCCCGCGCCGCCTCGATGGCGGCGTTGAGCGCCAGCAGGTTGGTCTGCCCCGCCACATCGTTGATGACGTTCACCACCCCACCGATGCGGGAGATCCCCTCCCCCAGCGCCGTCACATCGCGGGAGGCCTGACGAATGGCGTCGGCGATGTCGTTGATGGCGAGCACAGTGCGCTCTATGGTGGCCCCGCCGTCACTGGCGAGCTTGCCGGATTCATTGGTGATGCGGCTGGTCTCCTGGGTGCGCTGGGAGATGTCCGTGATGCTCACGCTCATCTCCTCCACCCCGGCGGCGATAAGGCTGGTGGCGTCATTGGCCTGACTCGCCGACTCCGCCATGTGCTGGGCCGCCTGGGAGAGGGACTCTGCCGTGCTCTTGATCTGCAGGCTGCCCACTGAGAACTCGGTGAAGGTCTGCTGCAAGGTGTCCAGCAGGCGGTTGACCGCCGTCAGCGTCTGGCCGATCTCGTCCTGCTGGCTCACATTGGCCCGCAGGGTGAAGTTCAGGTCGCGCTGGATCTCGGACAGGGTCGCCATGGCCAGACGGAGGGGATTGGCGACCTGCCTGAACAGCCAGAGAAAGAGCACCAGCGTGAGGGCACCCGCGCCCACCGAGATGAACAACAGGGCCTGCATGCTGCTATCGGCATTCTGCTCGCCTCGCAGCTTGACGGCGTCACCTTGCTGGATGTTGAAGTGGACGTGCTTGTCGATGGCCTGGGAAAGCTGCTCAAACAAGGGGGCAAGCTCCTTGTCGATCGCCTCTCTGGCCTCCACATTCTTGTTCTCGCGGGACAGGCGCAGGACGTCTTCAGAGGCCTTGCCGTACTGGGCAACCAGGCGCCGATCATCGGCGACGAGCTGCCTGTCCTCCTCATTGGAGATCATCCCGCTTTCATACTGGCTCAGCAGGGCGTCCATCTTGGTGTGAAGGGATGCAATGCTCTGCTCTATCTGACTCATCTTGCCGTCGTCGGTGTTGAGCACGTGCGCCTGGATCAATGAATGCAGGGCGTAGAAGTCTGTTTGTATCTCCTTGATCGTGGAAATGCTGGGGACTGTGTTGTCTGTTACATAGCTGAGATCCGCATTGGCGGAGGAGAGTCTGCTGATACTGAACCAGCTGAGACACCCCAGGGCCAGCATGACCAGCAGGGCAATGAGTTGAAGCCGACGAGCGATATTCATGAGTGCTTACTCCATCCATAGACTCCCTGCCAGGGTAGCCGATGCGGGCCCCGAAAATAGCGCCTAAAACATGCATTTCATTACACTTTTCAACTTCTGCTCGGCCGCGTCACACCCGCCGCCCCAACCCGGCCTTCGGGACCGCCGCCCCCCTCTGGCAGAATGGAAAAAGGAAGGCATTCGCCTTCCTTTTTTGCCCGGGGCGGCCGCACTGGCCGCCCATGAGCCCCGTGACAGGGCGCTCGCCGGTCACGCCGCCTCGGCCAGCTCCTCCTCTTTTTTCTGGTAGGCCTGGGGGGAGAGCCCCAGCAGCTCCTGCACGGTGGAGGCCACCGTGATGGAGGAGAGCGTCCCCACCAGGATGCCTGCGAACAGGGTGAAGGAGAAGCCGTAGAGGGCGTCGCCGCCGAACAGGAGCAGGGCCCCCACGGTGAAGAGGGTGGTGCCCGAGGTGATCATGGTGCGGCTGAAGGTGGCCTTGATGGCCACGTCCGAGCACTCGTGGATCCCCATGCGGGTACGAGACCCCAGCAAGTCCCGCAACCGGTCCGAGATGACGATGCTGTCGTTGAGGGAGTAGCCTATCACCGCCATCAGGCCCGCGATGACGTTGAGGTCGAACTCGATGTCAAAGAGCGCGAGCAGCCCGATGGCCACCAGACCGTCGTGCAGTACCGACACCAGGATGCCGATGGCTTGGCGCCACTCGAAGCGCACCGCCAGGTAGGCGGAGATGGCGAGCGAGGCCACCAGCACCGCCAGCATCCCCTGCTGGAACAGCTCTGCGCCCACCTGGGGCCCGACGATGGTGGTGCGCAAGAGCTCCACCGGCAAGGCGAGTTGCTGCCCCAGCATGGTCGCCAGATCCTCCGCCGCCCAGGGCAGCGCGTGGGGGGGCAGCTTGATGAGCCACTCGCCGGGCACACCGGCGCCGTGCAGCTCCACCACCCCCGCCAGGGGCGCCGTCAGCAGAGCATTGAGCTCATGGGCCTCTTTCAGGGTCTGGATGCGAAACTCCAGCAGGATCCCGCCGGTGAAATCGAGCCCGAGGGCGAGCCCTTTTGTCGCAAGGATGGCCACGCAGGCCAGGGTCAGCAGCACGGAGGCCCACAGCCCGATATAGCGCCAGCGGGTCAGCCCCATGGCCAGGATCATTCTCAGCATTGTTCTTCCCTCGACGTCAGGTGGTTCAGGCTTCCCGGCAGGAAGCGGTCGGTGCGCAGGTCATGCAGACTCACGGGCGCGGCGTCATGGTGATGAAGTCGGTTCATGGTCATACCCTCAGCAGCTTGGCGCGGCTGTTGCCCCACAGGGGGTTGATGATGGCGCGGGTGCCCCAGATGCCGGTCACCATGCTGGAGATGAGCCCCAGGATCAGGGTGATGGAGAAGCCCTGCAGCGGCCCGGAACCGATGGCATAGAGCACCACGGCGCAGATGAGGGTGGTGATGTTGGCATCGAAGATGGTGCGAAACGCCGAGCGATAACCAAAGTCGATGGCGTTGGCCAACGAACCCCCTTCCCGCAGCCGGTCCTTGATCCGCTCAAAAATCAGCACATGGGTATCCACCGCCATGCCGACGGTGAGCACCAGACCGGCGATCCCCGGCAGGGTCAGCACGGCCCCCGGCAATACCGCCAGCATGCCCACCTGCATCAGCAGGTTGGCAACCAGCGCCGTGATGGCGACCCAGCCGAACTTGCGATACCAGGCCATCATGAACAGCATCATGCCCGCCATGCCGAATGCCAGGGCGGTGAAGCCCGCCTCGATGTTCTGCAGACCCAGGGTCGGGCCAATGCTGCGCTCCTCCAGGATCTTCAGCGGCGCGGTGAGGGCCCCGGCCCGCAGCAGCATGGCAAGCTCCTGGGCCTCCGGCAGGCTGCCGATCCCGGTGATGCGGAACTGGTTGCCAAGGGCGGTCTGGATGGTGGCGACGTTGATCACCTCGCTTCGGGCGCGCAGCTTGCCTTCGGCGTTGGTCTTGTACTCGGTGAAGACGGTGGCCATGGGCTTGCCCACGTGCTGGCGGCTGAACTGGTTCATCTTGCTCCCCCCCAGGGTGTCGAGCACGATGTTGACCTGGGGCTGCCCCATCTCCCCCATGTTGGCGCGGGCATCGACGATATGCTCGCCGCTCAGCACCGGCTGGCGGGCCAGCCCCACTGCCTGGCCGCTGCGATCCGCCATGAAGAAGCGGCTGTCGGCCTTGGCTTCATAGAAGGCCAGGGACGCGGTGGCGCCGATCACCTCTTTCGCCTGCTTGGGGTTGTGCACCCCCGGCAGCTCGATGCGGATGCCGTCCTGCCCCTGACGCACCACCGAGGCCTCGACGATGCCGAGCTCGTTGATCCGCTTTTTCAGGATCGACAGGTTCTGGGTCACGGCGTTGTTCACCAGCAGGGTGCGCTCGGCGTCGCTCAGCACCAGGGTCAGTGCATTGCCGGAACGGCTCAGTGTCCACTGATCCTGGCGGGTACCGGCACTCTCCTTGATGATGGAGAGCCAGGCCTCCTGCCCCGCCACGTCGGGCAGGGTGACGGCCACGCTCCCCTGGGCGGTGCGCATCACGCTGGCCCCCCGCAGGTTGGCCTCGCGAAAACGGGTGCGCAGGGTATCCACCAGGTTCTTGGTCTGGTTGTCGATGACGAAATCCACGTCCACCCCGATCAGCAGCTGGGAGCCGCCGCGCAGGTCCAGCCCGAGCTTGATGGGGTCGGCGCCGAGCCGGCTGATCCAGGCCGGGGCGTTGGAGTAGAACTCCAGGGTCAGGGCGGCGCTGTCCAGCCCCTGCTGCTCCAGCAACTGCTTGGCCAGTTGCTGCTCCCCCTGGCTGGCGAACACCAGCGCCATCCGGCCACCCTGGGCGATCTGCTTGAGGGGGTCGATGTGGTTCTCGGCCAGCAGGGTGCGCTGCGCGTCGCTCAGGCGCGACTGGCCGTGCAGACCGAGGGAGGGCTGCTCACCGAAGAAGGTGGGCAGGGAATAGAACGCGAACGTGACCAGCATCAGCAGCAACAGGGCGTACTGCCACAGGCTCATGCGGTTCAACACGGTATGACTCTTTTTTCTCATGAAGTCGGCCTCTGTCAGGCGATGGCAAGGGGCGACACCGGGGTCGCGCCGTGCAAAAAAATGAAACAAGACAGCCTAGCCGTTCACTAAAAGTGAACAGCAACAGAGAGAAGATGAGGCAACAGGTGGCAAGCTGACCCCATCGGGATCAGGCGAGGAAGCTCTGGGCGAAGCGGTACTGCAGATGCCGGCGCTGCAGGCGGCGCCTGTGAATGCCGGCGAAGTGATCGCGAAAGCTCGTCCCCGGGTAGAAGAGGGCGGCATAGAACAGCAGGCCGCACAGCAGCAGCAGGATCGCCTGCTGGGACCAGCTCATCACCAGCTCGTAGATCACGCTGCCGGGCTGATGATCGCGGCTCAGGGAGTGCTCGAGGCGCAGCAGGTGATTCTGGTGGGAGCCGACGAACTTGACGATGCCATCGTCACTGCCGCTGACGCCGTGGGCCGCCGGGCTTGCGTCGGCAGGTGCCGCCCCCTCCGCCAGCGAGTGGGCCTGCTGGGCCGAGGGCTGGAACGCGGGTACCTTGACCCCCTCCACCGAGAGGGTAGAGAACAACAGTGCGAGGGTGATGAGCAGGGTCATCGCCGCCAGTTTCACGTTGTCGGTCAGGTTCAAAAGTTAATTCCCACACAATAGAAAGGGCAAGCTACCACAGCCTGCCCCACAAGAACAAGGGCGGCAGGCCCGGGGCCCGCCGCCCTTGTGTTGTCTCACCGCGTCCTCAGCGGCTGCGGGTCATGGCCTCGAAGTCCTCGGCATAGTCCTTGAGCAGGGTGTAGAGGTGGGCCCGCTGGGAGAGATCCATGGAGTGGCTGAGATCGCTCAGCCACTGGATGGTGCGCTGGCGGGACTGGTCCGTGTAGCCGGTGAAGCGGCCATCCATCAGGCCGTCCCCCTGCTGGAGCAAGCGAGTCAGCTCCTGGCCGAAATCCGGGCTCTGGCGCTGTTTCATCAGCCGATCCAGCTCCTTGGTCCAGGCCTCCTGAAAGTCGAGCCAGGGGGCCATCATCTCGTATTGCCACTCGGCCCACTGCGTGATGAGGGGCTCCTGGGCCGGCTTCACCTTGCCAATCCAGAACACCAGGCGCTCGTTCATCTTCTCCCGAAAGCCCTTGATCATCTCGGCCTTCGACTGGGTGGCAAAATCGTGCTGGCGCTCCTGCTGGCGCTTCACCCGATCGGCCATGAAGCGAGCCACCTGATCGTCGGTCAGGGTCTTGGCGAGGCGCACCGTGCGGGGAATGGCGTTCTCCAGGGTACGGGTCAGGCTCGCCTGGGTTCTGTCCAGATGCAGGGTCACCTGGGCCGGGCTCATGGGGCTGGCCACCGCCTTGGCCAGGGCGTCGAGATCCCGGGCATAGATGGGCAGCTCATGCTGCCGGTGCCAGGCCATCAGCCCCTTCACCTCCTGGTCCAGCAGCTTCTTCTGGCTGCGGTCCAGGGAGAAGTAGTCGTCCAGTTGCCAGACGATGGCCGAGTCGAGCCAGTAGTAGATCACCCGGGTGGCGCAACCCGTCAGCAGCAGGCAGAGCAGCAGCAGGCTCCAGCTACGCGGTTGACGCCATGAGAATGTGGTCACCATGCATGCCTCCCATTCATTGAATACACGCGTCGCGCGGGCCGTTGCCTGGCATCACTCCAGGCGCTGGCGGTTGATGTCGATCAGGGCCTGATACTCGGGCCCGGGTTGCTGTTCGGCCATCAGCAGCGCCCACAGCAGGCCGATGTAATCGACCCAGGGCAGGAAGGCATCGGCCTGGAATCCCCGGGGCCCCAGCCCCGTCGCTGCCCCGTCCATGGCTTCAAGATAGCAGCTCTCCAACTGGCACCGCTGCTCTTCGCTCCAGCCGTGGGTGCGCTGGATGCTGGCGACCTCGAACCCAGGATGGCCGGCGGCGCCGTACTCCCAGTCGATGACCCAGGGCCGCGACCCCAACAAGTTAGCCGGATTGAGATCGTGATGGCAAGGGAGCCAGCAGTCGTCCGGCTCCCGGCTCGAGAGCAGGGCCCGCTCCAGGGCGGGCAGCCAGGGAGGGATATGGGCCAGACGCTGCCGATACCCGCCGCTGTGGGCCCGCACCGCCATCACCACGGTCGGCACCGGCAGGCGGTGCAGCCGCACCAGCACATCCGCCATCAGGCGGGGTTGCGCGGCGAGAGACGGCGCCTGCTCGGCCCAGTTGGGTTCGTCGCACCACGCCAGCAGCATCAGACCGGTGGCGGGATCGCCGTGATGACAGGGCAACGCCAGCCCCTGCCCCACCGCCCCCTGGTAGAGCTGCCACTCGGTGGCCCGGTCGATGCCAAGGCGCACCGGATCCGGATGACCGCGGCGCAGGAAGGCCTGCTCGCCAGTGGGGAGGCAGAGCCGGTAGTTGCCGTTGGTCAGGCCCTGACCCAGCGGCTCAAGGCGCCCCTGATCCCAGGGCGCCGGCAGGCTGGCGAGGAGCGCCAGCTCCGCCAGATCCCCCTGCCCCCGCGGGTCCTCACCAGCCAAAGGTGGACTTCTTGGCCTGTTTGCGGATCTCTTTCTGATCGGCCCACAGCAGTTCGCCGTTCTCCACATCCATCAGGTTCATGGTCATCTGGTAGTAGACGTCCTTCACCTTGCCGTTGTCCTTGACGATGCTGGCGAGGTTGCCATAGACCATGTAGCGGGCACCGGTCTGCTTGCCGAGCCGCACCATGGTGGCGGGATCCACCATGCCGCTGCCCTGCTGGTATTCGAGCTGCTGCTTGACCGCCGCCACCTTGCTCATGTCCACGAAGCGGAACTTGCCCGAGCGCAGTAGCTTGGTGCGGATAGTGTCGGTGATGGCCTCGGTGTCGATGTGCTCCGAGGTCTTGTTGCGGATGGAGTCCATGAACATCACCGGGCGGCCCCCGGCGGTGATCTCGCTGGTGGCCGGGGACGCCAGCATGGAATCCGCCATCTTGTCGGCGATGGCCTGCAAGTCGGAGGAGCCGTAATCGACGGTCACCGTCTCGGTCTCGGTGGGATCGCCATAGCTGACGGTGGTGCTGGAACAGCCGCCCAGCAGCAGGGCGCCGGTCAGGATCAGCAGGGCATGATTCATTTTCATCAGTAGGATTCCTCCATCACTTCGCGAACGTAAATCCGGTAACCCCGTGCAGCCGGGCTCGGCGCCAGGGCGGACAGGGTGCGGGTCTGGTAGCCATGCAGCTTGAGGGGGGTCCAGCCGCGGCCATCGCTGGCCACCTCCTGCCCCGCGTCGTCATACCAGTAGAAGAGATATTGCAGCCTGTTGTCACCACGCTGGGTGCTGGCCGCCGCCACGTTGACCTGCAACAGGCCGTTCTGCTGGCGCCGGCTGAGTTCGGTCAGGGTGACGTTGACGTTTTGATGCTGCTCGGCCACCGCCGCCGCACCGGCCGCGCCATAGAGCGCCACGCCGGAAGTATTGGTGGCACAGCCCGTCAGCAGCAGAACCAGGCCCAGGGCCAACCCTTGTGCTTTCATCTTGTTCTCCTTGCCGGTGGCCGTCGGCCTGACCGGTCATTCATCTGAGTTGCCATATCCGGTTCCCCCTAGAGGGGCATCACCCGGGTCGTGAGCCCGCTCCCCAGGCGCTGTACCCACACCAGGGTGGTGCGCCCGGCGTGGACGCTGAGTGGCAGGGTGCGCATGGCGCTGCCCGCCCCCAGGGTCAGGGTGACGTTCCCGGCCGGGACCATCCCCTGCCAGCTCGAGGCCTTGGCGGGCAGCGTCAGCCAGCTGCGGGTATCCGCCCGCTCCGAGAGGGTGTTGAAGATCCCCACCAGGATGTTGCCCACATCCCCCCCCTCCTTGGCGGCGGTGCGCCGTACCTGCTCCTTGGCCACCAGCCGCAGGGCCTGCCGGGTCAGCATGCCGGGCAGCCGCTCCTGCAGATCCTTGGCCGCCAGCGCCTCCAGCCTCACCAGCTCGCTGGTCTGTGCCACCCCCTTGCCCACCGACAGGGTAAGCGGGGCGCCGTCGCTGGCCCGATTGTCGTAATAGGGCACCGCCACGGTAAAGGTACGAAAATCGCCGCTGGAGGTGGAGATGGGCAGCGGCAGGAAGAGCTCCCGGCGCGCCGGGATCAGGCCATCTTCAAACAGCACCACCAGCTGGCCCTGATCCTTGGCCAAGGGCGGCGCCTTGCGGCCCATCCGTTGCTCGGTCTCCTTGAGCTCCTCGGGAGAGCCGCGAAGCCGGGCCAGGCGCAGCAGGGCATCCTGCAGGCTCTGGTTGTCCGGCGCTATCTGGTAGCCGCGCTGGTAATCGACCCAGGCGTCGTTGAGATCCCCGGCCGCCTCGTAAAGCACGCCGGAGAAATAGAAGGTGTAGGCGTTCTGGAAACCGTTTTTCACCTGGCCTATCAGGCGATCGAGCTCGGGGGCGCCGCGCGACATCAGCTGGCGCATCTCCCCGGCTTCGTCCTCCTGCTCCCCCTCCTGCGCGACCTTGCGCACCTCGTCGGCCCGCCGTTTAAGGGCCTGCTCCTGCACCTGATTGGCACGGCGCACCTCTACCAGGGCGCCGTCGGCATCTCCGCGCTGCAAGTAGTTGAGCGCCAGATAGTGGTGCAGCATGGTGCGCTCGTAATCGGGCGCCTGGTAAGCCAGGGTCTGATCGTTGGTGAGCAGGCTGCCCGCCTGGGCCAGTCCCTGGCTCAGGCGGTACTCGGCCTGATTGTCTTCCCACGCAAGCCGGCTGTCGGCGGCGGCAAAGGCCTGCTTGCTGGGGCCGTCCTGACCCGCCAGCCAGGCGATGCGCCCCTTCTCCAGCTGGTCGAGCACGAAGGTGTCGTCCCCCGGGGTCGATTCGCGCACCTCGGGCAGGGCCTCGGCGGCATGGCCCAGCAGCAGCTGGTTGCGCAAGGGCACCATCTGATCCGAGTAGGAGACGAACATGTCTTTCCACTGGGAGGCACAGCCCCCCAGCAGCAGACCGGCCAACAGCAGGCCGGTCGACGTGACGAGGCGCATCACAGGCTCAGCAGGGGTCCCAGGGGCTCGCCACCGACCAGGTGCAGGTGGATGTGATAGACCTCCTGCCCGCCGTGGCGGTTGCAGTTCATGATGAGGCGGTAGCCGTCCTCGGCGATGCCCGCGTCGCTGGCGAGCTTGCGGGCCACGGTGAACATCCGGCCCAGCGCCAGCTCGTGATCCGGCTCCACGTCGTTGACGGTGGGGATGAGCACGTTGGGAATGATCAGAATATGGGTCTTGGCCTTGGGCTGGATGTCGCGAAACGCGGTCACCAGATCGTCTTGATAAAGGATGTCGGCGGGGATCTCCTTGCGGATGATTTTGCTGAAAATGGTTTCTTGCGCCATGGGTAACTCCTTTATAGGAAAAAGAAAATTCAATATAAAGCTCAAGCGGCTCCCAAACAGGCCGCCGCAACGCGCCAAGTGTGACACAAGCCGACATTTGGCACAGCCGTTGTCCCAATCGCTTCAGTTATTGTGAAGAATACCGATAGCGAGGAGACGTCCCGCGAACCACAACGGCATCCCCTTCGGGGCATGCAGGGTATCAAAGGGACGGGGTACTCAGGCAAGGGACTTTTGCACAGACAGCGGGACAATAATGAAACAAACAATGTCAGACCTCTCGATCCTACAGAGAGTCTATCTGGGCTTTGCCATCCTGGTCGCCGTCATGGTCGCCAGTGCGGTACTGACCTTTCGCGGCCAGAGCGAACTCAGCGGCGCCCTGGATCAGGTGACCCAGGAGTCCATGCCGCTGGTACTCGCCAGCAGCCAGACCCAGATAAGCCTGCTCAGCGCCAACAAATGGCTCACCAACGTGCTGACCGAGCAGGATCTCAAGCAACTGCCGGCGGAAGTGGCCGAGTTGCAACAGGCCAAGGGCCAGGTCGACAAGATGGTCGCCAGCCTCAAACAGCAGGTGGCGGTTCATCCCCAGTTGCAGGCGGACATGACTGCCCTCGTCAAGCTGGTGGATGACTACCTGCAACTGACCCAGACCCTGCCCGGCGAACACGAGGCCCTGCTCACCCGGCTGCACAAGGTCAATCAGGCCAAGGGCCAGTTCCAGGTCAGCCTGCCCCAGTTCAAGAAGAACCTGGGGGACATGATGGTCACCATCGACGACAGCTTCATCAAAATGCTCTCCGAGACCCTGACCACCAAGCTCTCCGCCATCGAGCTCTCCACCATGGATGCCCTCAACCAGAGCATCCCCGCCCCCATCGAGGCGGCTCTCAAGCGCAACAAGATGCAGATCGAGGGCTTCAACAGCACCATCAAGGATCTCCAGGGGGAGCTCAAGGACTTCGACAACAACATGGGCCACTACGTCCATGGCTTCGTGCGCGACACCACGGGCAATGACGGCGTGCTCTCCCAATACCTGGCTCTGATGAAGCAGCAGCAGGCCATGCGCGAGCAGAGCAAGCAGGCGAGCCAGCTCATCCTCAGCATCCAGAACAAGCTGGAGGGGATCACCGCCCAGAGCCAGCAGCTGATGAACGCCAGCATCCAGGCCTCCGATCGGGTGCAGACCCAGAGTACCCTGACCCAGGGGATCAGCATCGCCATCGCCATCTTCGTCGCCATCCTGGTGGCCTTCACCCTGGGCAAGGCCATCCGCCGCCCCCTGAAAGAGCTGCTGCGGGTGCTGACCGAGGTGACCCAGGGTGACATGACCCAGCGCGTCGGCTTCAAGAGCCAGAACGAATTCGGCCAGCTCGCCAGCCAGATCAACCTGCTGATCCACCAGATGGGGGATGTGCTAAAGCAGCTCTCCCAGGCTTCGACCCAGCTCAACAGCGCCGCCCACGACAACCGCCACACCACCGAATCGGTGCGGGCGGATCTGGAGAAACAGCGTCAGGAGACCGCCTCGGTCGCCGCCGCCATGACCCAGATGGAGGCCTCGGTGCGGGAGGTGGCCCAGGCCGCCAACCAGACCCTGGAGCGGGTGCAGGATGTGGAGAAGGCCTCCGAGATGGGGCGCAAGGTGATGGCAGGCAACATCACCACCACCCATCAGCTCGCGGGCAAGCTGCAGCAGACCGGCAAGGTGATTGGCGACGTGAGCGCCATGAGCGGCCAGATTGGCAACATCCTCGACGTCATCCGCGGCATCGCCGAGCAGACCAACCTGCTGGCCCTCAACGCCGCCATCGAGGCGGCCCGCGCCGGCGAACAGGGACGCGGGTTTGCGGTGGTGGCCGACGAGGTGCGCAACCTGGCTGGCCGCACCGCCCAGTCCACCAGCGAAATCCAGACCATGATCGAGAACCTGCAGCAAGGCGTCGCCCGGGCGGTCAACGTGATGCAGGAGTGCTCCCGCGAGATGGACAGTTGCGTGGATCAGAGCTCCCAGGCCAACAACGCCATGGAAGAGGTGCAGGGCATCGTGGTGCTCATCAGCGACATGTCGAGCCAGATAGCCTCCGCCGCCGAGCAGCAGCAGGCCACCAGCGCCGACATCGCCACCAACCTCAACCGCATCTCCGACATCTCGGATCTCAACTATCAGGGCATAGAGCGGGTCGCCGAGACCAGCCAGCAGCTCGACTCCCTTGCCGAGCAGCAGGAGGGGCTGGTCCAGCGCTTCCGCCTCAGTGCCTGATGGCCACGACCCGATACGACAAGGCCCCGCATTGGCGGGGCCTTTTCATGGCAGCGAAGAACCTGGATCAGGCGTAGGCGATGGCGCCCTTGCCGACCCCTTCATAGGCGACAATCTTGACGAACTTGTCCCCTACCTGCTTCTTCACCTCGCGGGCGATGTAGTGGGCCAGCAGCTCGATGGTGGTGTCGGTGTCGATCATCTCCACCTCCGCCGCCGGCATGGCGAGCTGGAACAGCCCCTGGGGCGCCACATACTTGAAGCCGATGTAGTGAGCGTCCCCTTCTTTCAGTGACGCCTCGGCCCGCTCGCTCAGGGCGAGTTCGCCAAGGGCCACCCTGTCCTCTTCGGTGCCCAGGTAGATGTCGGCCCAGCGCTCGGCCCAGTTGAACTCCAGCTCCTCGTCACGCTCCCCGTCCACCAGGATCTCGACGGGAGAACGGTGGCCGTGGGCGATGCGCTGGCAGTTGCCGTCGTGCTTCTTGAGGCCGTGGCTGTAGTGGTAGAAGGCGCCCTCGATGCGCTCCTGGCGCAACGTCAGGGAGAGATCCTTGATGTTGCCGGGCAGGCGCTTGGCCAGTACCCCCAGCAGATAGCGGGTCACCGACTCTTTATCCACCTGGGGGGCCGGAATGAAGGCAAAGCCCTGGGTCGGGCAACGCAGGTGGATGGCGCGACCCGGACGCAGCAGATCCACGGTGCTCTCGTCGTTCTCCAGCGCGTGGACATGGACCAGGGGACATTCCGTCGGCACCAGCAGCTTGTGATCCACCTCTTCATCGATGATCGACTTGATGAGCTTCTTCACCCGACCGAAGTCCAGCAGCATGCTCATCTCGTTGAGCTCGCCACTCATCTCGATGTCCACCAGCCAGCTCTCGCCCACCATGCCGCGGCGCTCGCATAAATAGCTGGAATCGATCACAGTCAAATCTCTAACAAATAACTTCATTACTCAGGCCTTGCTACAGAGAAAGTGCAGTTTGCGATATTATGACCCCGGATTATCGGCAAAGGAACTGGAACCCCCCATGAACAAATTGCTTATCAAGAATGCCACCCTGGTCAACGAAGGCCGCATCTATGCCTCCGACGTCCTGATCGAGGGTGAGCGGATCGCCCGCGTCGCCCCGGACATCAGTGCCCCCGATGCCGTGGTGATCGATGCAACGGGCCGTCATCTCATCCCCGGGATGATCGATGATCAGGTCCACTTCCGGGAGCCCGGCCTGACCCACAAGGGAACCATCGCCAGTGAATCCCGGGCCGCCGTGGCCGGTGGCACCACCAGCTTCATGGAAATGCCCAACGTCAATCCCCAGACCACCACCATCGACGCCCTCGAAGCCAAATACCAGATCGCCGCCAACTCCGCCGCCGCCAACTACAGCTTCTACCTGGGTGCCACCAACGACAACCTGGAAGAGATCAAGAAGCTCGATCCCAAGCAGTCCTGCGGCATCAAGATCTTCATGGGGGCCTCCACCGGCAACATGCTGGTGGACAACCAGGAGACCCTGGCAGCCATCTTCCGCGAGAGCCCGGTGATGATCGTCACCCACTGCGAGGACACCCCGTCCATCAAGGTGCTGGAAGACGAAGCTCGCGCCAAGTGGGGCGAAGACGTGCCCATGCGCGAGCACGGCCGCATCCGCAGCGCGGACGCCTGCTACAAATCCTCCAGCATGGCGGTCTCCCTGGCCAAGCAGTACGGCGCCAAGCTGCACGTGCTGCACCTGACCACGGCGAAAGAGCTCTCGCTCTTTACCGCCACCCCGGATCTGAAGGATCTCAAGGACAAGAACATCACCGCCGAAGTGTGCGTCCACCACCTCTTCTTCAACGAGGCGGACTACGACACCCTGGGCAGCCAGATCAAGTGCAACCCGGCGGTGAAGAGCGCTGCCGACCAGCACGCCCTGCTGGATGCGGTACGCAACGACGTGCTCGACATCATCGCCACCGACCACGCTCCCCACACCTGGGAAGAGAAGCAGAACAGCTACTTCAAGGCGCCGTCCGGCGTGCCCCTGGTGCAGCACTCCCTGCAGGCGCTGCTGGAGCTCTACCACAACGGGGTCTTCAGCCTGGAAACCATCGTCAAGAAGACCTCCCACGCGGTGGCCGAGCGCTTCCAGGTGCAGGATCGCGGCTACATCCGGGAAGGCTACTTCGCCGACCTGGTGCTGCTGGATCTCGGCAAGCCCTACGTGGTCACCGACAGCAACCTGCTCTACCTGTGCGGCTGGTCCCCGTTCAACGGCTACCGCTTCCAGAGCACCATCGAGATGACCCTGGTGAACGGACAAATAGCCTGGCAGAACGGCCAAGTCACCGACAAGGTATTGGGCAAGCGACTCACCTTCAACCGCTGATCTGGATGATGACCGCTTCCAGCGCGCCCTGCTTGAGATGACCCTGGTGAACGGCCAGATTGCCTGGCAGAACGGTCAGGTCACCGACAAGGTATTGGGCATGCGCTTGATCTTCAACCGCTGATCTCGGCTTGAGAACATCACGCCAAACGGCCACCTCCGGGTGGCCGTTTTTCCTGCAAGACAGCGGTGAGGTGCCGACAAAATGCACCACTGGTCGCACTTTGATCCGAAGTTGCTCGCAAAGCAGGCAAACGATCTCGAACCTGAATTTCCCCTGTTGACAGGGGCGGGGCATCTCCATAAACTCCCTCCCCGTCAGCCGAGCTGACTCCGTCGGTGTGTAGCGCAGCCAGGTAGCGCATCTGCATGGGGTGTAGAGGGTCGGAGGTTCGAATCCTCTCACACCGACCAAATTCCCCGAGAAAGGCCTTGTCAGACGACAAGGCCTTTTCTTTTATGGTCTTCCACCGCGATTGTCTCTCCGATCCCTTTGTGCTGTAGTAAACCCCCCTTTGCCAAGCGGCCCGCATCATGTTGCCTTCCCTTCGTACTTTCTGCACCCTTGCCCTCAGCGCCCTGCTGGTCGGCCAGCTCGCGGGCTGTGCCACCGCCTATGACAGTGAAAAATCGTTCTGGAATGGCCAGACCGGTTTTTCACAGACCCAGCTTGGCCCGGCCCGCTGGCAACTGGAGTTTGTGGGCAACGATCTGGTGGACAGGGAAACGGCGCGCAAATACGTGCTCAAGCGGGCCGGTGAGGTGGCACTGGCAAAGGGATACCCCTGGATTCGGGTCGAGACGCTGACCCTGTCGCGGGATGCCGTCAGGGTCACCCCGACCCGCCCCCAATTCGGGTTCGACGAGTACGAGCCAGACACCTTCATGGACGACATGCAGGTGGAACATCGCACCTCGGCCCTGCTCGTCTTCACCCTGGAGGCCAGCCCCCGGGACGCACAGAGCATGGAAGCCGTTTATCTCGCAAAAATTAAAATAAACAGCGATTAATACAAATAAATCACAAGATGCATATCAAATGCAGCTAACAACGGCGCAAAACTCCGAAACAAGTCACTGGATTTCCCCTTCGCGATTAGGCATGCTCCAGCACACCGGCTGTCTGGATTCCACCGCCCGGATCACAAAAAAAAGGACTGAGGCGGCCCCTCGCCGCCTGCACAGGCATTGCACCTATCGAAACCGGAACTCCCCCATGAAAATGAACAAGTTGACCGTTGCCATCCTCATTGCGATGTTGCTTGGCATCGTGACCGGGCAGGGTTATCGCCTGCTCGCGCCCGCACAGGCCGCAGGCTTTGCCGATGACATCACCCTGCTGACCGACATCTTCCTGCGCCTCATCAAGATGATCATCGCCCCCCTGGTGTTCACCACGCTCGTGGTCGGTATCGCCAAGATGGGCGACACCCGCACCGTGGGCCGCATCGGCGTCAAGACCCTGGGCTGGTTCATGCTCGCCTCCCTGCTGTCCCTGACCCTGGGGCTGGTCATGGTCCACCTGATGCAACCCGGGGTGGGGCTCTCCCTCTCCCTGCCCGATGACGGCGCCAGCTCCGGCGTGGTTGCCACCGCCATCTCCCTCAAGGATTTCGTGACCCACGCCATCCCGAAAAGCGTGGTCGAGGCGATGGCCACCAACGAGATCCTGCAGATCGTGGTCTTCTCCCTCTTCTTCGGGCTGGCCGCCGCCGCCCTGGGGGACGACGCCAAGCCCGTGGTCAAGCTGATGGCAAGCGGCGCCGAGATCATGCTCAAGGTGACCGGCTACGTGATGAACTTCGCCCCGTTCGCGGTGTTTGGCGCCATCGCCGCCATGGTCGCCAAGGAGGGGCTCGGCATCCTCGCCACCTATGGCACCTTCATGGCCCAGTTCTATCTGGCGCTCGGCTGCCTCTGGCTGCTGCTCATCGCCATGGGCAGCCTCTTCATCCGTCGCCGCATGCTGACTCTGCTCGCCCTCATCCGCGAGCCCATCCTGCTGGCCTTCTCCACCGCCAGCTCCGAGGCCGCCTATCCCAAAACCCTGGACAGGCTGGAGAAATTTGGCTGTGACAAGCGCATCGCCAGCTTCGTGCTCCCCATGGGCTACTCCTTCAACCTGGACGGCTCCATGATGTACTGCACCTTCGCGGTGATGTTCATCGCCCAGGCCTATGGCATCGAGCTCTCCACGGCCCAGCAGATCACGATGCTGCTGCTGCTGATGGTTACTTCCAAGGGAATGGCCGGGGTGCCCCGCGCCTCCCTGGTGGTGATTGCCGCCACCCTCAACCAGTTCCACATCCCGGAAGCGGGCATCCTGCTGCTGCTCGGCATCGACCACTTCCTCGACATGGGGCGCTCCGCCACCAACGTGCTGGGCAACGCCATCGCCGCGAGCGTGGTGGCCAAGAGCGAAGACAGCCTGGGGGAGACCGCCCCCCTCGGCGAGGTAGACACCGCCAAGGCGTGATCCCCTGACCCCCATGACAACGGCCCGCCTCTGCGGGCCGTTGTCATATGCCTGATGGGACACACCGCGCCTCAACACCAGCGCCTGACCTGACGGCAGTAGTCGTCATAGGCATCGCCGAATTGCCGCCGCAGCGCCTGCTCCTCCGCCAGGCTCTGGAAGCGGGTAAGCCAGACCCAGAGCAGCAGCGGCCCGAGCCACACTGCCATGCCTCCCAGATAGCACGCCAGCGCCAGGGTCCAGCAGAGCAGCCCCAGATACATGGGATTGCGGCTGATGCGATAGACGCCCCGGGTCACCAGCACCCGGCTGCTCTCCAGCCGCTGGGGGTGCACGGTGGTGCGCTGCTGCCAGAAATGCAGAAGCGCACCGCCTCCCAGCAGGGCTCCCGCCAGCCACAGCGTGGCGACCAGCAACAGCCACAGTGGCGCCGCCCTCCCCTCGCCCCGCCCCAGCCACATGGCGAGCACGATGACGACGAACAGCAGCAACGGTGGAATCCGCAACGTCAGCTTCATATTTTCTTCCTGCAACACGTGCCACGATTGACGCCGTTGAGATACACTCCCAGAGCCGGCATCTGGATAAAAAGTGAAATATATCATTAGCATAGCAACATGCTATGACCAGCCCTGCCGCAGCTCGCCTCAGCGATGAGCCCAGCCTCAACTCAAGACAATAAGAAAGGACTTGCCCCATGCACAAGAAAACACTGCTCGCGACCCTGATCTTTGGCCTGCTGGCCGGCCAGGCAGTCGCCGCCCCCTATCTGCCGCTCGCCGACGACCACCGCAACGGTCAGGAACAGACCGCCGCTAACGCCTGGCTGGAAGTGGATCTCGGTGCCTTCGAGCACAACATCCAGACCCTGAAAAATCGCCTCGGTGACAAGGGCCCGCAGATCTGCGCCATCATGAAGGCGGACGCCTACGGTCACGGCATCGACCTGCTGGTCCCTTCCGTGGTCAAAGCAGGCATCCCCTGCATCGGCATCGCCAGCAACGAAGAAGCACGTGTTGCCCGCGAGAAGGGCTTCGAAGGTCGCCTGATGCGGGTGCGTGCCGCCACCCCGGATGAAGTGGAGCAGGCCCTGCCCTACAAGCTGGAAGAGCTCATCGGCAGCCTGGAGAGCGCCAAGGGGATCGCCGACATCGCCCAGCGTCATCACACCAACATCCCGGTGCACATCGGCCTGAACTCCGCCGGCATGAGCCGCAACGGCATCGATCTGCGCCAGGACGATGCCAAGGCCGATGCCCTGGCCATGCTCAAGCTCAAGGGGATCACCCCGGTCGGCATCATGACCCACTTCCCGGTGGAGGAGAAAGAGGACGTCAAGCTGGGGCTGGCCCAGTTCAAGCTGGACTACCAGTGGCTCATCGACGCCGGCAAGCTGGATCGCAGCAAGCTCACCATCCACGCCGCCAACTCCTTCGCTACCCTGGAAGTGCCGGAAGCCTACTTTGACATGGTGCGCCCGGGCGGCATCATCTATGGCGACACCATTCCCTCCTACACCGAGTACAAGAAGGTGATGGCGTTCAAGACCCAGGTCGCCTCCGTCAACCACTACCCGGCGGGCAACACCGTCGGCTATGACCGCACCTTCACCCTCAAGCGCGACTCCCTGCTGGCCAACCTGCCGATGGGCTACTCCGACGGCTACCGCCGCGCCATGAGCAACAAGGCCTATGTGCTGATCCATGGCCAGAAGGCTCCCGTCGTGGGCAAGACCTCCATGAACACCACCATGGTGGACGTCACCGACATCAAGGGGATCAAACCCGGTGACGAGGTGGTCCTGTTCGGACGCCAGGGTGATGCTGAAGTGAAACAATCCGATCTGGAGGAGTACAACGGTGCCCTCTTGGCGGACATGTACACCGTCTGGGGCTACACCAACCCCAAGAAGATCAAGCGCTAAGCAAATTGCTGACATGAAAAAGGGCTCCCGAGGGAGCCCTTTTTATTGCACCGTTCACGCCGCCTTTTTGCGGGTCATCAGCAGACTCAGCCCCATGGAGGCCAGCAGGATCAGCGCCACCACGCCAAGGGCGATGCCGGTCGGTATCTTGAAGATATCGAGCAGCAACATCTTGACCCCGATGAACATCAGGATCAGCGCCAGGCCGTATTTGAGCAGGGCGAAGCGATCGGCCACCCCGGCCAGCAGGAAGTACATGGCGCGCAGCCCCATGATGGCGAAGATGTTGGAGGTGAGCACGATGAAGGGATCCGTGGTCACCGCGAAGATGGCCGGGATACTGTCCACCGCGAAGATGAGGTCGCTCACCTCCACCAGCACCAGGATGAGCAGCAGCGGGGTCGCGTAGCGCACACCGTCACGCCAGACGAAGAACTTCTCCCCCTCCAGCGTCTCGGTCACCTTGAAGCGACGACGCATCCAGCCGAGCAGGGCATTGTTCTCGAGATCCGGCTCCTTGTCGGCCGCCCACAGCATCTTGGCACCGGTCAGCAGCAGGAAGGCCCCGAACAGGTAGAGGATCCAGTGGAACTGCTCGATGAGCCAGCTGCCCGCGAACACCATGCCGGCGCGCATCACGATGGCCCCCAGCACCCCGTAGAGCAGGACCCGGCGCTGCAGCTCCGCCGGGATGGCGAAGTAGCCGAACAGCATCAGCCAGACGAAGACGTTGTCCACCGCCAGTGCCTTTTCGATGAGGTAGCCGGTGAGAAACTCCAGCCCCTTCTGGTTCGCGATTTCGCGCCCGGCACTGTGATCCAGCCAGAGCCAGATGGCCAGGTTGAACAGGAGCGCCACGCTGACCCAGATGAGAGACCAGATGCCCGCCTCTTTCAGGGACACCTTGTGCGCCTTGCCGCCACCGACAAAGCGGATATCAATCCACAACAGGACCAGCACTATGCTGAAGAAACCGGTCCACATCCACCATTCACCCATTTTCACTTCTCCCAAAACGACAAAACCCACGGCCGGGAGGCAGTGGGTTCGCGTTTGGAGCAGATACACCTTGCCTCTCGGCAAGGTCTCACTTACAGCCGATTGACATCGACTGCCCGGCTGCCGGGTGCACTGCAGGATATGGGTGCACCGTAATGACGACAAACCGGCGAGAAGTTACTCCCCTTGTGCGGCGGATAGTAACAGTCCGGGAAGATGGCGCCAAGAGGCATCTTATCCCCCATGCAATAAAAAGAGCGCCAGCACGCGCCCTTCTCGATACGGTTCTCCTTAGAACCTGTTTACGAGCTGTCGCGAGAGGTCGTCAACAAGGTAAAGAGCAGCGCAGGAACCGGAATGTATATGAATACATGAGGATTCCGAGCAGCGCATGAGGCCTTGATCACGGCCTCGCAGCAAGATCGTTAACAGGTTCTCAGAGCGGGTCCACCTTGAGGCAGGAGACCGCGTGGTCGAAGTTGCCCTCGAGCTGGGGCCGGGTCTTGGCGCACTCCGGGCCTGCCACCGGGCAGCGGGTACGGAACACGCAACCGGAGGGCGGATTCATGGGGGATGGCAAATCCCCTTCCAGGATCTGGATGACCTTGCTGCGCTCCAGATCCGGATCCGGGATGGGGACCGCCGACATCAGCGCCTTGGTATAGGGGTGCAGGGGATTGGCGAAGATCTCCTTGCCGGTCCCGAGCTCCACCGCGTTGCCTAGGTACATCACCAGCACCCGATCCGAGATGTGCTTCACCACGGAGAGGTCGTGGGCGATGAAGATGAGGGAGAGCCCCATCTCCTTTTGCAGGGATTTCAGCAGGTTCACCACCTGAGCCTGGATGGAGACATCCAGCGCCGAGACCGGCTCGTCACAGATGATCATCTTGGGCTCGAGAATGAGCGCCCGGGCGATGCCGATGCGCTGGCACTGGCCGCCGGAGAACTCATGGGGGTAACGGTTCACCAGGTTCGGCAACAGACCCACCTTGGTCATCATGGCGCGCACCTTCTCCTTCACCTCTTCCCTTGGCAGGGTCGGGTAGAAGGTGATGAGGGGCTCGGCGATGATGTCCCCTATGGTCATGCGGGGGTTCAGGGAGGCCAGCGGGTCCTGGAAGATCATCTGGATCTCCTTGCGCTTCTCCCGCAGGGCGTTCTGCTCGAGTTTGGTCAAGTCCTGCCCAAGC
This sequence comes from Aeromonas sp. s9, assembly GCF_040907765.1. NCBI lineage: Bacteria > Pseudomonadati > Pseudomonadota > Gammaproteobacteria > Aeromonadales > Aeromonadaceae > Aeromonas > Aeromonas sp. s9. The sequence continues at coordinate 17,266 of NZ_JBFOCK010000067.1, read as the reverse complement.
CACACCACCTTGCCGTCGGTGGCCGGTACCAGGCCGATGAGGGCACGGGCGAAGGTGGATTTGCCGCAACCGGACTCCCCCACTACGCCCAGGGTCTCTCCTTCGTAGAGGCGCAGGGTCACCCCGTCCACCGCCTTCAGGGCGGAGGGCTTGGCCCAGGGCCAGGCCTTGTCACTCTTGATATGGAAGTGAACCTTGAGGTCGGACACTTCCAGCAGCAGTTTCTTGTCAGTACCCATTTAGTTCACTCCCTTGATCATGGCATCCGATACCCAGTGGCACGCCCGCTCCCGGCCGTCGTTGAACGGCGTCAGGATCGGCGATTGCTGGCCACAAATCTCGCTCACCCGGTGGCAACGCTCCTGGAAGGGACAGCCGGTGGGCAAACGCAGCAGGTTGGGCGGATTGCCCGGAATGGTGGGCAGCTCTTCCCCTTCGGTATCGAGGCGGGGAATGGCGCGCAGCAAGCCTTCGGTATAGGGGTGGCTCGGGCGATAGAAGATATCGTTGACCCGGCCGTACTCCATGGTCCGGCCTGCGTACATCACCAGCACCTTGTCGCAGATGCCGGCCACGACACCAAGATCGTGGGTGATCATGATGATGGCGGTGTTGAACTCGCGCTTGAGCTCGTTCATCAGGGTCATGATCTGGGCCTGTACCGTCACGTCCAGCGCCGTGGTCGGCTCGTCGGCGATGAGCAGCTGCGGCCGGCACAGGAGCGCCATGGCGATCATCACCCGCTGGCGCATGCCGCCGGAGAACTCGTGGGGATACATGTTCATCCGCTTGCGCGACTCGGGGATCTTCACCGCGTCAAGCATGCGCACCGACTCCTCGAAGGCGGCAGCCTTGGTCATCCCCTTGTGCAGCATCAGCACTTCCATCAGCTGATCCTTGACCTTCATGTAGGGGTTGAGCGACGTCATGGGGTCCTGGAAGATCATGGCGATCTTCTCGGAGCGGATCTTGTTGAGCTTGTGCTCCGGCAGATTCAGGATCTCGTCCCCCTGAAATTTGGCCGAGCCGGTGATGACACCGTTCTTGGCCAGCAGCCCCATGATGGCAAAGGCAGTCTGGGACTTGCCTGAGCCTGACTCCCCGACGATCCCCAAAGTTTCGCCAGCAGAAAGAGAAAAGTTGAGGTCGTTGACGGCCACCACATTGCCGTCCGGGGTCTTGAACTCGACCCGCAGATCTTTCACATCCAGTAATTTCATCTCAGTACTCCTTATCGCGCTGTCGTGATGGGGGCCTGCCCGTGGTGAACGCGGTGCGTTCCCTGAACGGGTCTGATGGCCCCTTGGCGTCTTGCCGGTCCCTGGGTATCAGCGATCCTTGGGATCCAGGGCATCACGCAGACCATCCCCGAGGAAGTTGAAGCAGAACAGGGTCACCACCATGAAACCGGCGGGGAACAGGAGTTGCCAGATGGCCACTTCCATCGACTTGGAGCCTTCATCCAGCAGGGCGCCCCAGCTGGTCATGGGCTCTTGCACGCCCAGACCCAGGAAGCTCAGGAAGGATTCGAACATGATCATCCCCGGCACCAGCAGGGTGGCGTAAACCGCCACTATCCCGAGCACGTTGGGCACGATATGACGGGTGATGATCTTCCACTTGGAGACGCCGCAGACGTGGGCCGCCTCGATGAACTCCTTGCTCTTGAGACTCAGGGTCTGGCCGCGCACGATACGCGCCATGTCGAGCCAGCTCACCGCCCCGATGGCGAGGAAAATGAGGGCCAGGTTGCGACCGAAGAAGGTCACCAGCATGATCACGAAAAACATGAAGGGGAAGGCGTTGAGGATCTCAAGCACCCGCATCATCAGGCTATCGACGCGACCACCGATAAAGCCGGACGCGGCGCCGTAGAGGGTGCCGATGATGACGGCCACCAGGGCCCCCATGATGCCGACCATCAGGGAGATGCGTCCGCCGAGCAGGGTACGCACGAACAGGTCGCGCCCCAGGCTGTCGGTGCCAAACCAGTGGCCGGTCTCCATGTCCGGGGCACTCTGCATGGCCCCCCAGTCCGGGTCATCGAACGTGTACTGGGACAGGTGGGGCCCCACGATCACCGCCAGACCGATGATGGTAAGGATGATGAGGCTGGTCAGGGCCGCCTTGTTGCGCAGGAAACGGCGACGGGCATCCTTCCACAGGGAGCGTCCTTCCACCACTTCCACTTTCTGGGCGAACGCCTCGACGGCTTCGCGCTTTTCAGTTGTGACTACCATGATGTACTCCCGGCTTAGTAACGGATCTTGGGATCGATGACGGCATAGAGAATATCGACCACGGCGTTAAAGGTGATAGTGAGGGCGCCGACCAGAATGGTCAGACCGAGCACCATGGAGTAATCACGGTTGAGGGCACCGTTGACGAACAGCTGGCCGATCCCCGGCAGGCCGAAGATGGTCTCGATGACCACGGAGCCGGTGATGATGCCCACGAAGGCCGGTCCCAGGTAGGAGACCACCGGCAGCATGGCCGGGCGCAGCGCGTGCTTGAGGATGATGTGGCGCAGGGGCAGCCCCTTGGCGCGGGCGGTACGGATGAAGTTGGAGTTCATGGTCTCGATCATGCTGCCGCGCATGATGCGGGAGATGGCCGAGATGTAGTACATCATCATGCCGAACACCGGCAGTACCATGAACTGGGCGCCGCCCCCCTGCCAGCCCCCCGCCGGGAACCAGCCCAGATAGATACTGAAGAAGAGCACCAGCAGCGGTGCCAGCACAAAGCCCGGGATCACCACCCCGGCCATGGCCGACGACATCAACAGGTAGTCGATGAGGGTGTTCTGTTTCAGGGCCGCAATGGTGCCGAAGGTGACCCCCAGGGTCACTGCCAGCAGGAAGGCGACCGAGCCTATCTTGGCGGAGACAGGCAGGGCCTGGCTCACCAGATCATTGACGGTGAAGTCCTTGTATTTGAAGGAGGGCCCCAGATCCCCCTGGACCAGGTTGCCGAGGTAAGTGAGGTATTGCATGCCGATGGGCTTGTCCAGGCCATATTTGGCTTCGATGTTGGCCAGGACTTCCGGCGGCAGGGCGCGTTCGCTGGTGAAGGGGTTACCCGGGGCGAAGCGCATCATGAAGAAGGAGACGGTGATCAAGACCAGCAGAGTCGGGATCGCTTCCAGTAGACGTTTAAGGATGAATTTCAACATAGACATTTCCTGTCCTGTACTGCTTCCAAAGGGTCGCGGTTGTAATAAAGGCCCGCCGTCTGGCGGGCCCTGCTTGTTATGCGACTTGTGTCTTTACTCAGTGAGCAACGATGTACATGTCTTTGCTGTAGATGTTGTCCAGCGGGTTGGCCGGGTAGCCGCCCACGTAGGGCTTGACCATGCGGGAGGTCACGTACTGATAGATGGGGGCGATCGGCATGTCCTTGGCCAGGATCTCTTCGGCCTGGACATAGAGCTTGTTGCGCGCCTCGGCATCCACCTGGTTGCGGGACTCGCTCATCAGCTTGTCGAACGTCGGGTTGGAGTATTTGCCGTCGTTGTTGCCGTGAGTGGTCTGCATCAGATCCAGCATGGAGGAGGCTTCGTTGTAGTCGGCAATCCAACCACGACGGGCCACATCAAACTGGCCTTGCTTGAGCGTCTCCAGATAGGTCTTCCACTCCTGGTTCACCAGGCTCACCTGCACGCCGAGCTTCTTCCACATGGAGGCGACGGCCACGGCCACCTTCTTGTGGTTGTCGTCGGTGTTATAGAGCAGCTCGAACTTGAGCGGGTTGCCCGGGCCGTAACCGGCTTCGGTCAGCAGTTCTTTCGCCTTGGTATCGCGCTCTGCCTGGGTCAGCTTGGACCAGGATGGTGCCACCGGCTTGAAGCCGTCCACGAAGTCGGGCACCAAGGCATAACCCGGGGTCTCACCCTTGCCCATCACCTTGTCGGCGATCACGTCGCGATCGATAGCGTAGGTGAGTGCAGTACGCACCCGCACGTCGTCATAAGGTTTGCGCTTGGTGTTGAAGGTGTAGTAGTAGGTGCCCACATAGCCGCTGACCTTCACTTCGTCCGGCAGCTCTTTCTTCATCTGCTTGAAGCGTTCGATGGGCATGTTGTAGGTCAGATCCACTTCGCCAGCCAGATAGCGGTTCAGCTCGGCGTTGGTGGACTGGATGGGCAGGTAGGTCACCTTGTTGATGACGGTCTTGCCGTTGTTCCAGTAGTTGGGGTTGCGCTCGACGTCGACACGCTCGTTGACCACCCAGTCCTTCAGCACGTAGGCGCCGTTGGATACCATGTTGCCGGGCTGGGTCCACTTGTCACCGAACTTCTCGATCACCTTCTTCGGGACCGGATAGGTGGTGGTGTGGGAGAGCATGCTGACGAAGTAAGGCACCGCCTTCTCCAGCTGCACCTCGAAGGTATGATCGTCCACCGCCTTCACACCCAGAGTGTCGGCCGGCTTCTTGCCCGCGATGATGTCGGAGGCATTGATGATGGTCGGGATCTCCATGTACCAGGAGTAGGGAGAGGCCGTCTTGGGATCCACCGCGCGCTGGAAGGCAAAGACGAAGTCATGAGCGGTGACGGGATCCCCGTTGGACCACTTGGCATCCTTGCGCAGGTGGAACACGTAATGTTTGTTGTCCTTGGTTTCCCAGGACTCGGCGACGCCGGGCAGGGTCTCACCCTTGGGGCCGGAGGAGACGAGACCTTCGAACAGGTCACGCAATACGTTGGATTCGGGGGTACCTTCCACTTTCTGGGGATCCAGGGTGGCGGGTTCGGAACCATTGCCTTTCACCAGGGTTTGCTCGGGAGCAAGCTTGGTACCGGCGGGGACATCGGCGGCGTGAGCCAGGGTGGCGCCACCGAAAAGTGCAGTCAATAAAAGGGTATTAATAATTGTTTTTCTATGAGTCATTTCCATACTCCAACAAGAACATTCCATGCATTTGTTATCCACGAGACAAACACCTCGCTGCCCGCATAATTCCCTGACAATTCTGATAATGCAATAGATATCATCAGGAACAGGCCGCTTTCATGGTCAAAAAAACAACTTAAAACCATTTATTCAGCATTTAAATATCCCGAGGCGGTCGTTTTTCGTACAAGGCCGCTCGATTCTAGGAAATGACCAACAAAAAAGAAACAATAAAAAGCCGGTCACAAGGACCGGCTCCGACAAAAACGGACCTGGCTCACACCAGACCGGGGAAGACTCCCTTGATGCCCGCCACGATGATCTCGATGCCAAGGGACATCATGATGAGACCCATGATACGGGTCACCACGTTGATGCCGGTGTTGCCCATCAGCTTGAACAGCAGGGGAGCGGCGCGGAAGATGAGCCAGGAGCAGCAGGCAAACGCCACCACCACCACGAACATGCCGGCCATCTGGGGCAGGGTCTTCTGGCTGGCATAGACGATGGAAGAGGAGATGGCACCGGGTCCGGCCATCAGCGGCAGAGCCAGGGGCACCACGGCAATAGATTCACGCGCAGCCAGTTCACCCTTCTCCTGCTTGTTGTGCTTCACCTCCCCCAGCTTGCCCTGCAGCATGGACCAGGCGATCAGGGTGATGAGAGAGCCACCGGCAATGCGAAACGACGCCAGGGAGATGCCGAAACTGTCGAGGATGAGCTGTCCCATGCACATGGAGACCATCAAGATGATCATCACGGCAATGTGGGCGGTGGTGTTGGTCTTGCGTCGCTCCTCCGGCGACATGTGGCCCGTCAGGCTCACAAAGACCGGCAACAGACCCAGCGGGTTGATGATCGCAAACAGGCCGACGAAAAATTTCAGGTATAAAGAGAAGTCTATTGCTGCCATAGGCGCCATCCAGAACCAATACGAGCCACAAGGGGCCAGCCCCCAAACTGCGCGTAAATTTACACCATGGCTTTTCCCTTCTCCAATCAAATAATCTCACCCTTACCGGGGCTTTTTAGTTAGTTCCGCTAATGTATCGACAAAATTCAACATATCGGGTTGTTAAGGGAGAGAGGTCGCCATTAACATCGCCTGGTGCCATGGCAGCGCGTTATATCAACCCTCAGCCAAGAAACGATATTTTCGGTAAATGGCACCCTTGCTTCTCACCACGCCTGCTTGCCGCCCCCACCCGCTCCTGTGACCCCGATTTTGGCCTTTCTCACCCTGGTGCGGCGCCAGTGGGGTCAGCTGTGAAGAGGTGACGCGCTCCCTGCCACCGCCAGATGTGCTGTTTCTCCAGGGCGACTGGATGAAAACAACAACCCCTTTCTCAACATAAATGAAACGTCCGGGGGCTGGGCGTTCTGCCGCCATCACGGCGATACCGCCTCCCCCCATTCCGGTCAAGGCGAGAATTCATCGGATCCCCTTCCCTGAGCAGATATTCCAAGGGCGCGTGACAGCCGCTCGTGATGCCAAGAAAGGATGACACACTCCCGTAACATAGTGGTGCGACAAGGGGTGAAACAAAATTTCTTTTGTTCTTTTGTTACATATGATCCAGATCAATCTTTTCTGACACATCCCGACCCTATAATCGAGCCAGAAAACAGTTTACTAAGGCATGTAAATACCCCGTTATGGTGATTCTTGCCTTGACAAGGTGGCTATAATTGCCGGGCATTGCCAAGGTCTTACTAAACAGTTTTCAAATCATCAGGAGATAAACATGGCAGTAACCAATTTGGCTGAACTGGATGCACTGGTTGCCCGCGTCAAAGAAGCACAGCGTCAATTCGCCAGCTTCTCGCAAGAGCAGGTAGACAAGGTCTTCCGTGCCGCCGCCCTGGCCGCCAGCAACGCCCGTATCCCCCTGGCCCAGATGGCCGTGGCTGAATCCGGTATGGGTATCATCGAAGACAAGGTTATCAAGAACCACTTCGCCTCCGAATACATCTACAACGCCTATAAAGATGAAAAGACCTGCGGCATCCTGAGCCAGGACGACGAGATGGGCACCATCACCATCGCCGAGCCGGTAGGCATCATCTGCGGTATCGTACCGACCACCAACCCGACTTCCACCGCGATCTTCAAGGCCCTCATCTCCCTGAAGACCCGCAACGCCATCATCTTCTCCCCGCACCCCCGCGCCAAGAACTCCACCAATACCGCTGCCAAGCTGGTACTGGATGCAGCCGTGGCTGCCGGTGCGCCGAAAGACATCATCGGCTGGATTGATCAACCCTCCGTCGAACTCTCCAACGCCCTGATGCGTCACGACGACATCAACCTGATCCTGGCCACCGGTGGCCCGGGCATGGTGAAGGCCGCCTACTCCTCCGGCAAACCCGCCATCGGCGTGGGTGCGGGCAACGTGCCCATCGTCATCGACGAAACCGCCGACGTGAAGCGTGCCGTCGCCTCCATCCTGATGTCCAAGACCTTCGACAACGGCGTGGTCTGTGCCTCCGAGCAGGCTGTCATCGTGGTCGACTCCATCTACAACCAGGTCAAGGAGCGTTTCGCGACCCACGCCGGCTACATCCTCTCCAAGGACGAAGCGGACAAGGTGCGTAAAGTGCTGCTGATCAACGGCGCCCTGAACGCCGACATCGTGGGCCAGCCTGCTACCAAGATCGCCGCCATGGCCGGTGTGACCGTGCCTGCCACCACCAAGATCCTCATCGGTGAAGGTCTGGAACTCTGCGCAGAAGACGAGTTCGCTCACGAGAAACTCTCCCCGACCCTGGGTATGTTCCGTGCCAAGAACTTCGAAGAAGCCGTCGAAATGGCCTGCGACATGGTCAACATCGGTGGTATCGGCCACACCTCCGGTCTCTATACCGACCAGGATCGCAATGCCGACCGCATCAAGTACTTCGGCGACAAGATGAAGACCGCCCGTATCCTCATCAACACCCCCTCCACCCAGGGTGGTATCGGTGACCTGTACAACTTCGCGCTGGCCCCGTCCCTGACCCTGGGTTGCGGCTCCTGGAGTGGTAACTCCATCTCCGAGAACGTCGGTCCCAAGCACTTGATCAACAAGAAGACAGTCGCAAAACGGGCAGAAAATATGCTGTGGCACAAACTTCCGAAATCCATCTACTTCCGTCGTGGTTCCCTGCCGATCGCCCTGGGCGACCTGGAAGGCAAGAAGCGCGCCATGGTGGTGACCGACCGCTTCCTGTTCAACAACGGCTATGCCGATGAAGTGGTTCGCCTGCTCAAGAAGCTGAACATGGAAGTGGAGATCTTCTACGAAGTGGAAGCCGACCCCACCCTGTCCGTGGTCCGCAAGGGCGCCGAGATGGCCAACTCCTTCAAGCCGGACGTGATCGTCGCCCTGGGTGGTGGTTCACCCATGGATGCCGCCAAGATCATGTGGGTCATGTACGAGCACCCGGATACCGCGTTCGAAGACCTGGCCATGCGCTTCATGGACATCCGCAAGCGTATCTACAAGTTCCCGAAAATGGGCGTGAAGGCCGAACTGGTCTGTATCACCACCACGTCCGGTACCGGTTCTGAAGTGACCCCGTTTGCGGTCGTGACCGACGACGCCACCGGCATGAAGTACCCGCTGGCCGACTACGAGCTGACCCCGAACATGGCCATCGTGGATGCCAACCTGGTGATGGGCATGCCCAAGTCCCTGTGCGCCTTCGGTGGTATCGACGCCGTGACCCACGCCATGGAAGCCTATGTCTCCGTGCTGGCCAACGAATACTCCGACGGTCAGGCGCTGCAAGCCCTGAAACTGCTGAAGGACTACCTGCCCTCCAGCTACATCAACGGCGCCAACGACCCGGTTGCCCGCGAGAAGGTGCACAACGCCGCCACCATCGCCGGTATCGCGTTTGCCAACGCCTTCCTGGGTGTGTGCCACTCCATGGCCCACAAACTGGGTGCGGAGTTCCACATCCCCCACGGTCTGGCCAACGCCCTGCTGATCAGCAACGTCATCCGCTACAACGCGAACGACAACCCGACCAAGCAGACCGCGTTCTCCCAGTACGACCGTCCGCAGGCTCGCCGTCGCTACGCCGAAGTGGCTGACCACCTGGGCCTGACCGCTGCCGGTGACCGTACCGCCGCCAAGATCGAGAAGCTGCTGACCTGGCTGGACGAGCTGAAGGCCACCCTGGGGATCCCGGCCTCCATCCGCGAAGCCGGCGTGAACGAAGCGGACTTCCTGGCCAAGGTAGACCAGCTGGCGCTGGAAGCCTTCGATGACCAGTGCACCGGCGCCAACCCGCGCTACCCGCTGATCACCGAGCTGAAAGCCATCCTGATGGACACCTACTACGGCCGTCCCTTCATCGAGGAAGCCCCTGCTGCCGCCCCGGTTGCAGCCAAGGTCGACACCAAGGTGGACAACAAGAAAAAATCCAAGGCCTGATAAACGCCACGGATGACAAGAGCCCGCGCACATGCGCGCAATGCTGTTCACTTAAGAGAATTTGAGTTCCAGTCCACGTAGTATCAGGACAAAAAAGCGAGGGAGGCATGATGCCTCCCTCTTTCTATTGCAAGCCCCGCTGGATAAAGGCTGGAGGAAGATCGACTGGACACAGCCTTGCCCCCTCAACTCAAATCCAATTTATGAATAATCAGTCAAAAAAGTGCTTATCTGAACAGCATTGCGCACATGCGCGGGCTTTTTTGTTTGTCTATCTGTTTAATTTTGCTAGCTTGTTGATAGGCAAATTCGACAGAAGAGCTAGTCCATGGCGCTGATACAGGCCTCCATCGAGCAGTTGAGAGTCGGCCACTACATCCATCTTCCCACGGGATGGACGAGCCACCCTTTCATGTTCAACGCCTTCAAAATCAAGGACCAGCAACAGCTCGACATCATCCGCCACCTCGACCTGACCCTGCTGATGGTGGATCCCGACAAGAGCGATCTGCCGGTCGAGCCCCTGCTGCGGGCCGAACCCGTCCCCTCTCTTGAGATGAGCGACACGGGGGATACCACCTCCTCTTCTGAGGGCCCCACCTTCGACGAAAAGGCGTTCAGGCGCTCCCTTCGCATCGCGGACAAGGCGTTCGGTCAATCCCTGTCAGATCTTCGCGACGCCCTTGGCGCCCTCAACCTCAAACCGGACGAAGGCTTGGCCAATACCGTACAGATAGTGCGCAGCACCGCCGCCCGTCTGGCAGAACACCAGGGGCCGCTCGGTCTGCACCTTATCCGCAGCCAGAACACGGATATCCTGCTGCAACACAGCCTGAGCGTGGCCTTCATCGCCATGCTGATGGCACGGGAGCTTGGCATGAATCCCGTCGAGATCGAGGAGACCGGTCTGGCGGGCCTGCTCCACGACATCGGCGAGCTCAAGATCCCGAGCCAGATCATCCAGAAGCGGGGGGAGCTCAGCAAGGCGGAGCAGAATTTCCTCAACATGCACCCCCAGTACGGACTGGAGATGCTCAACCAGTTGCAGGCTTTCGAACCCAGGATCCGCGAGGTCGCCTACCTGCATCACGAACGCCTCGATGGCAGCGGCTTTCCCCTCGGGCTGAAGGGCGACAAGATCCCCCCCCTCGCCCGACTCATCGGGCTGGTGGATCACTATGACGAGCGGCTTCATCCGCGCAGCGGCCTCAACCCGCCGGGGCCCAGCCAGGTGATCGGCCAGCTCTACAAGCTCTCCCAGAAGAAGTTCGAGCAAACCCAGGTCAGGTTGCTGATAAAGGTGCTGGGGGTCTATCCGCCGGGTTCCCTGGTGCGCCTGGATGACGATGCCCTGGCCCTGGTGCTCTCCACCGAGCCCAGCATGCCCCTCAGACCCAAGGTGCTGCCCTACCTCAAGGGGCAGCGGCCGGAAGGGGTGGCCATGATCGATCTGCGGGAAGATGCGCGAAGCATCGTCGCCACCCTCAGACAGGAAGAGCTGGACGACGCGCAACGCGCCTTTTTCGGTCTGGGTCGGCGGGTCTGTTACTATTTCGCCTTCTGAGTTATCCCCAGAAGCTGGGGATAACTCATTGGACAAACCTGAATAATTGCTCAGGTCCCCTCGAAATCGTCCACCATTGGAGCTGGATAAAAAACGCCCAGCCGATGGCCGGGCGGAGCATGCCACCTCCGTGTGGCGTATCCGGTGGATACCTTCATGCTCGCATCAGCAATATCAAGCGGGCATCGATTACACAAATATCAATTTAACGTGCTGATTTTATATGGTTTTATTTTTCCATTCTGGCAAACTGCCGCAGCGTTCAGCCCGCAGCCCGCATCAAGACGGGCTCAGGCTCACCCTGCGTCATGACAACGCCCGGCTCCGGCGTGGTGTTTGAGGAAGCTTTTTTATGCAACTAGTCCTCTCTCTGCTCCAGCAGATGAGCGTCAGCCTGGTCATCGCCTACCTTTTTTCCAAAAGCCCCCTGTTGCGTCCCCTGGCCAACTACTCCGTCAGGCTGCCCCACAAGGTGCTCATCTATGTCATCTTCTCCTGCTTTTGCATCCTGGGAACCTATGTGGGCCTCGACATCGATGACGCCATCGCCAACACCCGGGCGGTCGGTGCCGTACTGGGGGGACTGCTGGGCGGCCCCCTGGTGGGATTCCTGGTGGGGCTGACCGGCGGCCTGCACCGCTATACTCTGGGGGGGTTCACCGATCTCGCCTGCGCCATCTCCACCACCTGCGAGGGGCTGTTGGGGGGGCTGGTGCACTGGCGGCTGATGCGGGCAGGCAGGGTCAATGACCTCTTTGCACCCAGGGTCGCCTTCTTTACCACCTTCGTGGCCGAGATCATGCAGATGGTGATCATCCTGCTGGTCGCCACCCCCTTCGACAAGTCCCTGCTGCTGGTGCGCACCATCGCCACCCCCATGATCCTCGCCAACTCCTGCGGGGCGGCGCTCTTCATCAGCATGATCCGCGACCAGCAGCGGATGTACGAAAAGTTCTCCCGGGTCTTCTCCGCCAAGGCGCTCACCATCGCCAACCGTACCGTCGGCATCATGAGCCAGGGGTTCACTCCGGAGGCCAGCGGCAAGATAGCACATATCGTTCAGGAAGAGACCGGCGTCGGCGCCGTCGCCATCACGGACACCGACAAGATCCTCGCCTTCATCGGCACCGGAGAAGATCACCACAAGCCGGGCACCCCCATCACCTCGGCGATCACCCTGCAAGCCATCGCCCAGAACAAGGTGCTGTTCGCCGATGGCAACAGCCAGCCCTATCGTTGCAGCATCTCCCCCCAGTGCCAGCTCGGCTCCGTGCTGGTGATCCCCCTGCAGGGTGACGAGGGGGTGATCGGCACCATCAAACTCTATGAGCCCAAGAAGCGGCTCTTCCTCAAGATCAATCACACCCTGGGAGAAGGGATCGCCAACCTGTTGTCCCAGCAACTGCTGGCAGGCCGCCTGGAGCAGCAGCAACGCCTGCTGGTGCAATCCGAGCTCAAGCTGGTGCAGGCACAGATAAACCCCCACTTCCTGTTCAACACCCTCAACACCATCAGCGCCATTACCCGCCGCGATCCGGGACGGGCACGGGAGCTGCTGCTGCACCTCTCCCGCTTCTTTCGCAACAACCTCAAGCGCCAGAGCGGCCTGACCACGCTGCGTGAGGAGCAGGAGCACTGCCTCTCCTACCTGGAGATAGAGCAGGCCCGCTTTGGCGAGCGGCTCACCGTCATCAACGAGATCCCGCCCCACCTTGCCGAGGTGCAACTGCCGAGCTTCACCCTGCAGCCCCTCATCGAGAATGCCATCAAGCACGGCATCTGCTCCCTGCTGGGAGAGGGGCGACTTCGCCTCTTCGCGAGGGAAACCCCCGAGGCGATCACCCTTTGCGTCGAAGACAACGCCGGGGCCTGGCAGCCATCCGGCCAGGGGGATGGTCTGGGGATGAGCCTGGTGGACAAGCGCCTCAAGAGCGCCTTTGGCGAGCGCTATGGCATTGACGTCCAGTGGGAGCCGGAGCAATGGACCCGGGTCTCCCTGACACTCCCACGACAACCCCGCACCACCGCCAAGGAGATGACATGATCCGCACCCTGATCGTCGATGACGAGCCCTATGCCCGCGAAGAACTGGCAGAGCTGCTGGCCAGCGATCCCGACATCGAGATCCTGGGCATGGCGGGCAACGCCATCGAGGCGCTCGGCCTCATCCAGCAACTCAAGCCGGATGTGGTGTTTCTCGATATCCAGATGCCCAAACTCAGCGGCATGGAGCTGGTGGCCATGCTCGATCCCCTGCCCCGCATCGTCTTTGTCACCGCCTTTGACGAGTACGCCATCCAGGCGTTCGAGGAGAACGCCTTCGATTACCTGCTCAAGCCGGTGGAGCCGGCGCGCCTCGCCAAGACCCTGGCGCGGCTCAGGCAGGACATCACCCCGCAACCGGTCGGGACCCTGGCCCCGACCATCCACCATATCCCCGGATACCTGCACAACCGGGTGCGGCTGCTCCCAACCTCCCAGGTGGAGTACGCCTTCTCCGATCTCGGCGGCGTCCATGTCGCCTGCCAGGGCGAGCTGTTTCACACCCAGCTCACCCTCAAGTCCCTCGAGGAGAAGACCCCGCTGCTGCGCTGTCACCGCCAGTATCTGGTGGCCCCGGCCGCCATCTTCGAAATCCGTTTGCTGGAGAATCAACTGGCGGAGATCGTGACCCCGAGCGGGGCCCGGGTACCGGTCAGCCGCCGCTACCTCAAGGAGCTAAAAGACGAGCTGGGACTGGAATAAAGCGGGGTGCGATGTGCGCCGGATCACAGCGGGCAACCACTCGGGTCGCCATGTCGCCGCTCACCCCCTTTCACCTGCCGTTAACAGAAGTCCCCACCTACACTGGCTGCGCACACCAAAAAATAACAAAGCAGGAGCGTAGCAATGATCTGGTTCTTCCTCTGTGTCGGCTTGTTGATAGCCGGCTACTTCATATACGGCAAATTCATCGAACGGATATTCGGGCCCAAACCCGAGTTGAAGACCCCCGCCATCACCATGGCGGACGGGGTGGACTATGTCCCCATGTCGGACAAGAAGGTCTACCTGGTTCAACTGCTCAACATCGCCGGCGTCGGCCCCATCTTCGGCCCCATCCTGGGTGCCCTCTATGGTCCGGTCGCCATGCTCTGGATCGTCTTTGGCTGCATCTTCGCCGGTGCGGTCCACGACTATTTCTCCGGCATGCTGTCGGTACGCGCCAGGGGCGCCTCGGTGCCGACCGTGGTCGGTGAGCACCTGGGCACCGCCGCCAAGCACTTCATGAACCTCTTTGCCGTGGTGCTCCTGATGCTGGTGGGCGTGGTCTTCGTCCTGAGCCCGGCGGGCCTGCTCGCCAACCTCACCTCCACCGATCTGGTCTACTGGATTGCGGCCATCTTCGCCTACTACATCCTCGCGACCATCGTCCCCATCGACAAGATCATCGGCCGCTTCTACCCCATCTTCGGTGCGCTGCTGGTCTTCATGTCGGTCGGCCTCATCATCGGCCTCATCGTCTCCGGCAAGGGCTTCTACAACACCGGGATGGACTTCTCCAACCTGCACCCGACGGATCTGCCGCTCTGGCCGCTGCTGTTCATCACCATCGCCTGTGGTGCGGTCTCCGGTTTCCACGCCACCCAGTCCCCGCTGATGGCGCGCTGCATGCAGAACGAGAGCTCCGGCCGCTTCATCTTCTACGGGGCCATGATTGGGGAAGGCATCATCGCCCTCATCTGGTGCACCCTGGGTCTCTCCTTCTACGACAGCACCGAGGCACTCAACGCCACCCTGGCCAGCGGCGGCCCCTCTGCCGTGGTGCACGAAGTCTCCACCAGCCTGCTCGGTACCGTGGGCGGCATCCTGGCGATCCTCGGCGTGGTGATCCTGCCCATCACCTCCGGTGACACCGCGTTTCGCAGCGCCCGCCTCATCGTGGCGGACTTCCTGAACCTGACCCAGAAGCCCATGGCCAAGCGTCTGCTCATCGCCATCCCCATGTTCATCCTTGGCTTCATCATCTCCAAGGCAGAGTTCGGGGTGATCTGGCGCTACTTCGGCTGGGCCAACCAGACCACCGCCGTCATCATGCTGTGGGCTGCGGCCGCCTACCTCATCAAGGAAGGCAAGCTGCACTGGGTATGCACCATTCCCGCCATCTTCATGACCGCAGTGGTCATCACCTACCTGGCCAACGCCCCCATCGGTTTCGGCCTCGAGATGAATGTTTCCACCATCATCGGTCTGGTGAGCACCGCCCTCATCACCCTCGCCTTCCTGGTAAAATTCAGGCCCTCCCAACTGAGAGAGGCCAAGGAGAGCTGAGGCATCAGCTTCTCTTCATGACAAGAGGCCCGGCATTGCTGCCGGGCCTCTGTTTTTTGTGGTCACTCTCTGGCGGGGGGCTCGGCGGAATCGGGCGCCCGGGCCGGCGCCTGATACCACTGCTCCCTGGCCACCAGCACAGCCTGTTCCGGCTGGGCAATGAAGTTGGGGGACATGATCTGCACCCCGAACTCGTTGAAGACATCCTGAATATGGCCATGAAGCTCCGTCTTGACCACCGCAGGGAGTTCGCTTGCCTTCATCCTCACCTGCAACTCGTACTCCACATACCAATCCTGCAGATGCAACTGCCGCACCAGGGGAGCTTCATCCTGATTGAGCCGGGTGCAGCGCCGCGCGGCCAGCTCCAGCATGGCATGTACCTGACGCCAGGGGGTGTCATAACCGATGGTCACCTTGGTCAACAGGGCCACCCCCTTCTCGCCCGCCAGCCGTGTCAGGTTCACCACCTTGCCCCCCACCACCACTGCATTGGGCAGCGTGACCTCGTGATCCTGGCGCGTCACCAGCTTGGTCGAGAGGGCATTGAGCTCGCTCACCATCCCCTCCACCTCGCCGATCTGCACCAGATCCCCTGGCCGCAGTGCGCGGGAGTAAATGAGCACCAGGCCGCTCATGGCATGGTTCATGATACCGGCCGATCCCAGTGTCACCATCAGACCGAAGAAGACGCTGATCCCCTTGAAGGCATCGGAATCCGCACCCGGCAGATAGGGGTAGGCCACGGTCAGGGCAAACAGCCAGATCACCACTGACAGCAGTCGCCGGGTGGCGCCTATGGTCTCGGCGTGCAAACCCTGCACCCGAAACTGGCCACGCTCGATGCGGTCGAAGAGGATGGCCAGCATCTTGATGAAGAAACGGGTGATGACCACGATAAGCAACACGGTTACCAGACCGGGCATGGCGGCAATCATGCCCTCCAGCATGTCGCCACACAGGGCAAACAGGGATTCCCCAAGCTGATAGCTCCAGGCCCGGGTCTGGGGGAACAGGCCGAGCACATAGGTCAGCCAGCCATAGGTGAGCATGAAGATGAGCAGCAGCGTGATGAGGCCGAGCAAGCGGACCTCGACATTCCCGGTGACCTGGCGCCAGGAGTGGGGGACCAGCCCCTTCTGCAGCAACAGGCGGTTGGCCAGCCACTTTCTGACTCGCCGATGCCCCCGCTGCAACAGCCAGATGAGGCCGAAGAAGATCAGGCTGACCACCACCGCCAAGCCGACGGCTCTGAGCAAATAGGGGGTCGAGTGCAGCTCGAGATACTTGATGCGCACGCCGTCGAGCCGATGCAGGACACGTTCGGCCGCCTGATCCAGGGTCAGCTCGTCGAATTCATCAAGGTCCCCTTCCAGCAGCACCAGAATGCGCTTGCCATTGACCAGAAACTCCCGGCTCTCCTGGCCGTGTCGACTGCCTTTCGTCACGGCCACAGGCGTCATGAGGTCGCTTGGCTCCATCCACTGAACTCGCTCATGGGCCAGCCGTACCCTGGCCGCCCCATCCAGGTTGCCATATTTAGCCGTCAGCATGACGATGGGTTCATGAAGCAGGACCAGGGTCTGTGCCAACTCCTGCTCATTGGGCTCCATTCTGGGTTCGGCGGTCCAGCCGAGGCGGGACCACAACAGGCAGATCAGCAACAGGCCAAGCCGCCATCCTTTGCCACTGCACCATTCGTTCATCAGGTTCACCTCTCACCTTGCCCGGGCATCCATTGCTGCTTGATTTTATCTAACCAAATCAATTTTGTGTGTTAAATGAGCAACCGATGAACCATGCCTGTACCGCCACACCAACTCTCCGATTGCAGACTTGCACCGACGGCATATGCTGTCATTATTGCCGAAGCCTCGACTCGACAATCGAAGCATTGTTAGCGACTCAGACGGGAGAAATCGATGGTACTTGACTACATTGCCCTGGGGATCCTGGTGTTTGTCGTCTTGGTCATGTTCTTTGACATCCTCCCCCACCTTAGCGCTTCGCGTCACAGGAGGGGGATTCCCATTACTGGGTGATAGCTGCTCGCGCAGTACCGGGTTCCTGCTTCA